>JAUIKJ010000346.1 GCA_030430835.1 Candidatus Hydrogenedentota bacterium | reverse complement strand
AAGGCGAGGGCGAAGGCGAGGGTGAAGGTGAAGGCGAAGGTGAAGGCGAAGGTGAAGGTGAGGGCGAAGGCGAAGGCGAGGGCGAAGGTGAGGGCGAAGGCGAAGGTGAAGGCGAGAACACACCCGACCACTCCGCCGATCAAAATGCCGACAACCAGATCAGCCTCAGCGAACTCCTCCGCGTCATCCAGTTCTTCAACAGCGAAGGCTTCTCCTGCGCCACCTCGCCCGAGTCCACCGAAGACGGCTACCAGCCCGGCCCCGGCGATACCGGCTGCACCCCCCACGCCAGCGACTACAACCCCCAAGACTTCGACATCAGCCTCAGCGAGCTGCTGCGCCTCATCCAATTCTTCAACAGCGGCGGCTACACCGCCTGCCCCGAAGCCGACCCGCCCACGGAAGATGGCTACTGCCCGTGGCTGGTGTAGGGCGCGCGCTGCGCGCGAAAACAAGAACTCAAAGTCGACACGCACCGCCTCCTGTCCCCCTTCGAAGGGGGATCAAGGGGGATGTAGATCCCCGAATTCAACTTAGGCAATGTGCTTGTTCCGGACCTCCGTATCCAAGACTCCACGCACCTCTTCCCGTCCCCCTTCGAAGGGGGTGCCCGAAGGGCGGGGGATGTCGGGGCGTTGGCGATGACCGGATGCGCCCAGCCATCGCGGGAGTCTACATCCCCCTGAATCCCCCTTCGAAGGGGGACCGCCGAGGACCGCGTCATTCCAAGCGGTGTGCGCCGACAGCGGATCCGTCATTCCCGCGCAGGCGGGAATCCAGCGCGCGAAGCGCCAACAAACCGCGTTGCGCCATCGGGCGCAACCGCACCCAATTTCTATCGCCGCACACAAAGCCGGACTTGAATCGACGCCGTCATTGCCCGATCGCTGGATTCCCGCTTCCGCGGGAATGACGGTACCGGAAGCCTTCATGCAAGAGACGGCCGCTTGCTTCGAGAAACGCGACAATGGGGGGACCGCAGAGGCGCGCGTCATTCGTCAATCTGTGCAAACCGGCGCTTCCCCGACGCTTCTGGGAATGTCCCTACGCTGCCGGTGTTTCTTAGAAACGTTCGGTCCCCGCGTGACCTCGTCGGGGCGCTGTTGTGAATGTAGGATAGGGCGTTGAAGGAGTGCTCGATCATGCTGCTCATGTTTCAGACCGTTCTCTTGCCCGCGATTCTTGCGGGTGCGTTGTGGCTGGCCGCGCTGCGCATTGGACGCGGGCGCGATGTGGGGCCTGGCGCGTGGGGTGGGGCGTTGGCGATTGCCGTGGCCTATGGTTGCACGCAGTATTTCCTGCTGGGTTGGCCGCCCTTTCCGCCGCGCCGCGCGATTGAGGCGCTGTTCTTCGTTGCCATCGGCGCCGCGGCCTTTGGGCTGCTGGAAGGCGCGTTGCGGAACCGGCGCGGATTGCTCGTGCTGTTGCGCGCGGTCGTGATTGCGTTGGCGCTCGCCGCGCAGTTCCGCGTACCGATGCAGAACTCCTGGTCGGGCATGGAGACGGCACTGTGGATTGGCGGGGCGGGCCTGTGGACGCTGCTGGTCTGGACGGCGCTGGACCGCCTGGCGCAGGCGCGTCCGGGCATCTCGATGCCACTGGTGCTGTGGCTGATTACGTCCTTCGGCGCGGGGGCGTTGGTGATGGGCGGCGTGGCCTCGGCCGGCCAGCTTGCGGGCGGCATCGCGGGCGCGCTCGGCGCGGCGGCGGTGTTGTCACTGGTGTTGCGCGGTTTCCGTCTGGCGCATGGCGCGGTTGGTGTGTGGACGCTGCTCGTGGGCGGGCTGCTGCTGCAGGGTCACCACTTCGCGGAAGTCCCGCTGCCGGTGGTACTGGTTTTTGGCCTTGTACCGCTGGCCGCGTGGATCGGTGAACTGCCGGGCGTTGTGCGTCGTGCCGCGTGGCAGGGGGTTGTGGTGCGCCTGATCATCACGGCGCTGCCCCTTGCGCTGGCCATCCTGATCGCGTGGCGGGCGATGGATACTGGAGGCGAGGACTACGGCTACTAAAGCGGATTGGCGGGAATGGTTGCCGTCACGTTGGGGGCAGCACAGCATTGCACGAAGACGCGCCATACCGTGCCACCCGGCCATAGGGAGCGGTCCAAGATTTCTCCCTGCGGTCGAAATGACAAAGGAGGGCATGCCGTTGGTATTGACCCAAGGTGAACTACGCGTTTCGGCGCGCGCGTCGAAACCACAGCGGCCCTGCGTGGTCTAGGTAAACTGCGCCACCAGCGCGAGACCCGTGGCCACACTGGTGAAGGTGTCGCGCTGCTTCAGCCGCGCTTCGCCGTAGCGGTCGACCAGCATGTTGCGGATCGCCGGGATCAGGCTGGTGCCACCTGTGGTCAGGACCAGATCGATCCCTTCCGCGCCGACCTCCGCCAGGCGCTCACACTCCTCGATACTTTCCAGCATGCGCTCCAGATTCAGCTCGATGATCTCCGTGAACTCTTCCCGCTCGATGCGCTCGTGCACTTCGATCATTTCGCGCTCGATGTTAATGGTCGTCTCGAGGTCACTCGACAACCGTCGCTTCGCGGCCTCGACCTCGCGCGCGACGGGGTAGCCGTAGTTCCGCTGGATCAGGCAACGCAGCGCGCGCAGGGCCTCCGGCTGGTCCGAGGAGGCCTCCGCCGCGATCAGCCAGTTGATGGTCTCTTCGTTGTTCAGCTTGTACAGGTTCTGCCAGTCCAGGATCTGGTTGAAGAGATACTGCGGCAGGCGCAGCTTCGAGGGACCGTAGCGCGCGCGGCTGCCGAAGGCGGGGAAGAGCTTGCTGCGAATGATCTCCCGATCGATGGCGTCGCCCGCCACCGGGACCCCCGCCACGCCCAGCACGCGGCTCTCCTGCAGGCGACCGCTGACGCCGTGCGCCCCGCCGAATTCCATGATGCACACGTCGCAGGTACCGCCGCCGATATCCACCACCATCAGCTTCTGCGGGCGCTCTGCCGCCATCGCGTACTCCACGCAGGCGCCTACCGGCTCGTAGAAGAAGGTCACATCCTTGAAGCCCACCAGCTCCGCCGCCGTCTGCAGGCGGCGCTCCGCCACCTCGTTTTCCGAATCGCGCTCGGAAAAGCGCACCGGCCGTCCGAAGACGGCCCGCTCCACCGGCTCGCCCGCGCGCCGGTCCGCTGCTTCCTTGATCGGCTTCAGGATCATCGCGACCAGTTGCTCGATCTGATAGTGCTCGCCGAAGACTTCCGTGCCCTTGAAGGATTCATGGCGCAGGAGGGTCTTGAGTGACTGGAAGAGCCGGCCGGGGGAATTGACCTCCACGATGGCCCGCGCGCGCACCGCCTCGCGGACGCCCGGATCCTGGGTGCCCGGGCGGTAGCCCTCGCTCTTGTCCGGTTCCGAGGCCACATAGCCTTCGATATCCACCCCCAGGTCGACCTGCTTCAACAGGACTTCCCGGTCGACATTGCGCTCGGTGAAGGCATTACCGAACACGGCCTGGAAAATTGGCAGGCCTTC
>JAUIKJ010000345.1 GCA_030430835.1 Candidatus Hydrogenedentota bacterium | reverse complement strand
CGCCCTGGTGGACGCCGCCAAGCGTGTCGGATCCGGGCTGGAGGACGAAGAGGTTGAGACCATCGGCGGGTGGTTGATGCACCAATCCGGCCGGATTCTCTCGAAGGGCGAAGTCATCGAGCTTGGCCGGTTCAAGGTAACCGTGCTTGAAGGCAGTCCCAACGCTGTGGGCAGCATCCGGCTCGAGGCCCTTCCAGAGGCGGAGGCCGAAGCCCAGGAATGAGGAAGCGCAAGCGGAAGCAGAACAGGCCGGACCAGCCGGAGTCCCCCATAAAGCTGGACAAGACCGTTCTTGGATCCGGGATACGGATGCCCAAGAAAAAGACCGAGTACGACGACTTCCCCAGTTTCCTGCGCGCCTATGTGCGCCATTTTCGGCGCTATATCGTGACCGGGCTGCTGGTCTGGGTCCCGACCCTGGTGACGCTCTGGGTGACCTGGTGGTTTGTTACCAATGTCGGCGGCGGCGTGAACGAGTTCATGCGCAACCGCGTCGACGATCTTCACAACATCGCGGATCGCATACCCGCACTCAGCATCCTGAAGGACTTCGAGTACAAGGCCTGGTACGGCTTTCTCTTCGCGATCCTGCTCTTTCTCACCACCGGATTCCTTGCACGCTATATCGCCGGGCGGCAGCTGATCTCTGCGCTCGATACCCTCATTGGCAACATTCCGCTGATCAACAAGGTCTACGTCGCCGTCCAACAGATTCGTGATGTCTTCGTCGGCCGCGACGGCGCTGTCTTCGAAGAAGTCGTCCTGCTCGAGTATCCTCGAAAGGGAATTCACGCCGTCGGTTTCGTGACCTCGCGGGAACGGGGTATCGTCCAGGAAACGGCCGGCCTGCCCTTGGTGGCCGTCTTCGTTCCGACCACGCCGAACCCGACCTCCGGCTTTCTGCTTTATTTGCCGCCGGGCGACGTGCAGCGCATCGACATTACCGTAGAAGACGCGATGAAGCTCATTGTCTCCGGGGGCGCCTTCATTCCGGGGCAACCGAGCCGGTCCATCGGCGACGACAGCGAAGGCTGGGAGAGTTAGGGGCCGCGGGTTAGCTGTCCTTGGAAGCATCCGTGTGCGACCGGTACTCCAGGTCCCGCACGCGCCAGCGAATATCCTCGAGCAACTGCCGGTTTACCGCGATGAGATCCGCCAACAGCCCGACCACGATGAGGGCTGCGCCGTTGCCCAGGAAGAGTACCGCGTAGATGAGCGATTGCAGGTGCCCGGCACCCCCGCCGCTGAAATAGAAATAGAGGAAGCGTAGCGTCGGGATCAGACCCAGCAGCGTCGAGATGATGCCGAGCATCGCGAAGAAGCGAAATGGGCGGTAGGTCATGAAGATGCGCACGATCGTGAACAGCGATCGGCGTACGTAGGAGGGGATGCTCCGCACCAGGCGCGAAGGCCGCAAGTCTGGATTCGTGCGGACCGGTACCGACGTGATGATCATGTTCTTGCGTCCGGCCTGAATGATCGTCTCAAGCGTGTAGGTATAGTCGTCGAAGACGTTCAGGCGCATCGCGGCTTCGCGCTTCATCGCGCGGAAACCGCTTGGCGCGTCGGGGATGTCCGTGCCGCTTGCCATCCGCACCACCCAGGACCCCAGCTTCTGGAGAAATTTCTTCACCGGCGAGAAATGTTCGATGTCGGCGATCGGCCGCTCACCCACGACAATCTCCGCCCGGCCCTCCACGATCGGCGCGACCAGCTTTGGGATGTCGTCCGCATGGTACTGGTTGTCGGCGTCGGTGTTGACGATGATGTCCGCACCGGACTTTACGCAGAAATCCAGCCCCGCCGTGAAGGCGCGCGCCAGACCCCGGTTCACATGGAGCGAAACGATATGGTCCACGCCATGCGCGCGTGCAACCTCCGCCGTCTTGTCCGTCGAGCCGTCGTCGATGACCAGCCACTCCACCTTGTCCACGCCGGGAATCTCGCGCGGCAAAGCGTCCAGCGCCACGCCAAGCGTTTTCTCCTCGTTGTAGCAGGGTATCTGGATGATGAGCTTGATCATGTCTCCCCCGAATCGCCGCGAATCATAGCAGAAACGAACGGTCAGCGCCGCACACTACGGGTATGCCGCTTAGCTATAGAGTCCCGCGGCGGTCTGGTAGCGCTTCGGGCGTTTCGCGTCGAAGGCGCGCAGCTCCGCGTCGAACTGCGCGATGATCTCCCGCGTGCCGATGTTCGATTCGATCAGTGTGCGCAGACGCGCGCCGCCCGCGAGCGTATCGAAGAAGGAGGTGAAGGCGAACTCCTTCGGATGCCGCTCCTGAATCGCATTGAGCAGGGCCACCGCCAGGGTGAAGGGACGCGCACCATTGGGATCCAGCAGTTGCACGCGAATGCCGTCGCACGCGGTATCCAGATGACGTGGATTGGTGGCCTTTCCCGGAATGCTTCGGGGCGTGTACTTCGTCGCCAACAGCCGAAAGCCCGGCGCGTCCTCCGGCCGAATTGCATGCACCACCGCCTGCGCATCCAGCCACGGGGCACCGCAGATCTTGAAGGGCGTGTCGGTGCCCCGGCCTTCATTCATGTTCGTGCCCTCGAAGAGACACATGCCCGCATAGAACAGCGCCGTCTCCGCGTCCGGGATGTTTGGTGAAGGCGGGACAAAGGGCAGCGAGCAGTCGTCGAACCAGCGTTCGCGCGGCCAGTTGTCGCAGATACTCACGGTAAGCTGCAGGCGCGTGCCGCTGAAATACTGCTGCTGGAAATAGAGCGCCGTCTCGCCCAGCGTCATGCCATGTCGCGCGGGGATGGGCGCGGTACAGACGATGGATCCATGCTGCTCAGCCACAGGACCTTCCAGCACTGTACCGCCGAGCGGATTGGGCCGGTCGAGGATCATCATTGGCACCCCGGCTTCGGCGCAGGCCGCCATGCACTCCTTCATTGTGTGGATATAGGTGTAGTACCGCGCGCCCACGTCCGGCAAATCCACGAGGAACAATTCGAGCCCGGCGAGTTCTTCGCGCGTGGGCCGCTTCCGCTCGCCGTAGAGACTGACGATGGGCGTGCGGCCACCCTGGGAGGCGACGAACTCGCCCGCTTCGGCCTGCCCGCGGAGGCCATGCTCCGGCGTGAAGATGCGCCGCAGAATGATCTCCGAATGCAGCCCCAGCACATCCAGCACAGGCCGCCCGATCGAATCCACCGCCGCGTCGTTGGTCAGCACGCCGAGATGCCGGCCCAACACCCCGTCGAAATTGTCCCAGAGCAACCGATCCAGCCCCGTGTGAACATTGGTCGTGCGCGGGTAGAGCGCGCGTGACACCGGCTTGAAGAAGGTCGTTCGCAGCGTACGGTTGTTCCGGCGGTTGCGATCCGGATGGCAGGTGTTACTCAGCAGGATTGCGTAGTTGCCCGTATCCCGATCTGCCCAGAGACAGGTCCCTGTCCAGCCAGTATGGCCGAAGGCTTGCCGCGCCGGCAGGAAACCCTCCGATCCGCTCATCCACGGATCCATCTTCCAGCCCAGCCCCTGCCACGGATA
>JAUIKJ010000344.1 GCA_030430835.1 Candidatus Hydrogenedentota bacterium | reverse complement strand
CGGACAATGTCTCGACCTACCATTTTCCCCCCGGCCCCGATCCCTTGCAATTTCCGGCCTATCGCTATGAGGACTATGTCATCTGGGGCATTACCCAGCGCATCATTGCAAACTTCATGACCCTCTTTGGCTTCGACCTTCCGCGGGACGCGACGCTGACGGACGTTGAATAGCGCCTGCGACACGGGGTATTTTCGGGCTTTCCGAAACCTTGGGCAGGACAATGATTACACGTATCGTGAGCGGCATCATGTTTCTGGTTTGCGCCCTGTGCGTGCTCGTGCAGATCAATGACCCGGACGGCAGCATGTGGATCCTGATCTACGCCTTCCCCACCCTGCTCTCGGCCATGGCCGTGTTTCACCGTTTTACCGTCGCCGCCGTACTTGGTGCCATCGCCTACCCCATCGCCTTCGTGCTGCTCATGCCCTGGGACCATATCGACCAGTTGGGCGCCTATGTATCCGAGGTGCACATGAGTTCACAGGAATCCGAGCACAGCCGCGAAGCCATCGGCCTGCTCATTGTCGGCCTCTGGATGTTCGCGCTCTCGGTGCTCTGGTACCGGAATCGGAACGCCGGCGAGGCGGACGCCCCCGAGGGGAACCACTAGAAATGGCGCAGCGCCCGAACATCGTATTCCTCCTCACCGATGACCAACGCTGGGATGCGATGGGCTGTGCTGGCAACCCGATCATCCAGACCCCGGAACTCGACCGCCTCGCACGTGACGGCACGCGTTTCACACAGGCCTTCGTCAACACCCCCATCTGCTGCGTGAGCCGAGCCAGTTTCTTTACGGGCCAGTACGAAGCCTCCCACGGCATCCAGGATTTCGGCACCAACTTCACGCCGGAACAGTGGCAAGAGACCTATCCCGTGCGCTTGCGCGCCAGCGGCTATTACACCGGCTTCACCGGCAAGTGGGGCGTGGGCAATGATCTCCGCAAGGAAGATTTCGACTGGCACAAGGGCTTCGGCGGCCAGGGCCTCTTCTTCCCGGACAAGGAAAACCCCGAGCGGCACCTCACCGCCGTTCTCGCGGAGCAGGCGGAAGGCTTCATCGCCGGCGCGCCGGACGACCGGCCCTTCTGCCTGTCGCTCAGTTTTAAGGCGCCGCACGTGCAGGATCAAGATCCGCGCCAGTTTCTCTATGACCCCGCGCTGGAAGATCTCTACGCCGACATCGAACTGCCGCCGCCGCCAAAATCAGACCCGAGCTATTTCGACGATCTCCCCGAGTTTACCAAGCGATCAGAAGGCCGTGTCCGCTGGCACCGCCGCTTCGAGACGCCGGAACGCTATCAGCAGATGGTGAAGGGCTACTACCGTCTCGTCACCGGGGTGGACCGCGCGATCGGCCGCATCCGCGCGGCACTGGAAGCACGCGGCGTGGCGGACAACACGGTCATCCTCTTCACCTCGGACCACGGCTTCTACCTCGGCGAGCGCGGCCTCGCGGGCAAATGGCTCATGCACGAGGAATCGCTGCGCGTGCCGATGCTGGCCTATGACCCACGCATCCCCGCGCGCGACCGCGCGCCCATCCGCCCGGAGATGATGTCCACCCTCGACATCCCGCGCACCATCTTGTCCCTCGCGGAACTGGACGCCCCCGGCTTCCTCCAGGGGCGCGACCTGCGTCCGCTGCTCACCCATGGCGCGGTGCCCTGGCGCAACGAAGTGTATTACGAGCACCACTTCGGCGAGACACGCGACCCGGTCATCCCTGCGAGCGAAGGGGTGCGCGATGGCCGCTGGAAATACATCCGCTACCGCCATGGCGAACCCCGCTTCGAAGAGCTCTACGACCTCAACCTCGATCCCTTCGAGACCATGAACCTCGCGGGCGACGCCACGCACGCCGGCGAACTCGAACGCATGCGCGGACGGTGGGAATCCTGGCAAGCCGCCTTCGGCGCATGGCGCGCGGAACCGGACTACACCTGGGCCGACCCGGCGTAGATGTGCGCGTGCGCAATCGCTCGGGGCCATCCAAACGCAACCCAGACCGCCCGATACATTGTCACCTCGACCGAAGGGAGAGGTCTAAGATTTCTCCCTGCGGTCGAAATGACACCCTTGTCACTTCGCGTTACACCCAACGGCTCTTGATCCAGATCACTCGATTTATTGTCACCTCGACCAACGGGAGAGGTCTAAGATTTCTCCCTGCGGTCGAAATGACACCCTTGTCACTTCGCGTTACACCCAACGGCTCTTGATCCAGATCACTCGATTTATTGTCACCTCGACCAACGGGAGAGGTCTAAGATTTCTCCCTGCGGTCGAAATGACACCCTTGTCACTTCGCGTTACATCTGACAGCATTTAATCGAGACCGGGCGCTCACCGTCTAATCCATCAACCCCGCATCCCGAAGATTCGCCTTGAACTGTTCCCCCACCGCGCTCCCTGCCTTGAGGAACACGCCCGGTTCGCCCATCGGCGCGGGCACGTCCACCCACTGCCCCGCGCTCGTGTCGCCGTAGATCTCCCCGCGCCACAGGTGTTCCCATTCGCCTGCGGGCAGATAGGCCCGCACACTGTCGCGGTCCGGATCGAGCACCGGCGCGACGAGCATCTGATCGCCCACGAGAAATTCTTCGTAGTTCAGATCCCAGGTCGTCGGATCATCCGGATAGTGGATGAAGGGATGCCGCACAACGGGCAGTCCCGTGGCCGAGGCTTCATCGACGAGTTCCTTGCGGTAGAAGGCCCAGGCCGCGTAGACCTTCGCGAAGCGCGCGAAGTGCGCGAGCGTTTCGTCGTCGGTATAGAACTGTACGTTCTTTTCCGGATCGTTGCCTTCGTGCGTGCGGAATATCGTCGTGAAGGCGTTGAGTTCCATCCAGCGGAGCAGCAGTTCCTTGCTCCGGTGGTAGTCGCCGAGCGGATTCGTGACGGTCGTATACCCGCCGATGTCGCTGTGGTTGAAGACGTAGCCGGAGAGGCCACTGCTGAGCAGACCGGTCACCGCCGTCTTGATGCCGTCGTGTGCGTCCCAGGTTACGAGCTGATCGCCAAGCCAGAAGAGCGTGCTGTATCGCGGGCTCTGCGTGTAGCCGCTGCGCGAAAAAAAGACCGCTTCCTCGCCCAGCCCGGCTTCTTCAATCGCCTCGCGATTGACCTGCGCCCACGCGACGGGATAGCGGTTGTGCCACATCCGGGGATCGCCATCGGCCAGCCGCGCATCCCACGGCAGCGCCTCGCCAAAGTCGGCCATCCATCCCGAGAGACCGACGCCGATGAGTTGTTCCTTGATGACCTCCTTGGTCCACATCCGGGCTTCTGGATTGCTCAGGTCGATCATTGCCGCCGAGAAGTCGGTGTTTGGGATTAGCAGGATCTCCCCATCATGGCCGCGCACCAGGAAATCCTGCTCGGCCGCTTCGCGGTAGAGGTTTCGCGTGTGTTGCGTGCGGCCCTCAATGTCGACGAGAAAGCAGTTGATATAGCCCATCAGCCGGATGTCATCCGCCGCCATCGCGGCGCGCATGGCGTCCCATCCGGC
>JAUIKJ010000343.1 GCA_030430835.1 Candidatus Hydrogenedentota bacterium | reverse complement strand
CCGCAGAGGGTCACGATGAAAGGCTGCAGGCGGACCTTGGTGATGAGCAGCCCATGAATCAGGCCGATGGCCAATGACATGCCCATGCAGATGGCGAGTGCCACCGGCATCGAGTAGCCGAGTTCGGACAACATGTAGGCCAGCAGGCAACCGGTGAGACCAATGACCGAACCGATGGACAGGTCGATACCGCCCGTGATAATGACGAAGGCCACGCCGATGCTGATGATGCTGAAGTAGGAAGTCCAGCGGATGTTGTTGCCCAGGTTGTAGGCCGTGAAGAAGCGGTCGCTGAACAGGGCCGTGCCCAGACACACCACGACCAGCAAGGCCAGTATCCCCAAGGTCTTCTTCATGGCTGCTCCCGTTTCCTAGGCCGCCGCGACCGATCCGGTCGCCAGTTTCATCACCGCTTCTTCCGATAGTTCCGCCCGCGGGAGTTCGCCCGCAATGCGTCCCTCGTGTACCACAAGGGTCCGGTCGGACATGCGGAGGATCTCTTCCATCTCGCTGGAGACGAAGAGAATGCCCACGCCTTCCGCCGCGAGTTGCTCCATCAGATCGTAGATTTCCTGCTTCGCGCCCACGTCGATGCCGCGTGTCGGCTCGTCGAGCAGCAAGACCCGCGGCTGCATGGCCAGCCATTTGCCGATGACCACTTTCTGCTGGTTGCCGCCGGAGAGGAGACGCACGATCTGCCGCTCGCTCGGCGTGCGGATGTTCAACTTCTGAATCATCTCCGTGCTGATCGCGGCTTCCCGTGCGCGGTTGAGCAGGCCCCGCCGCTGATCGCGCCAGAGACTTGCGAGGCTCAGGTTCTCCCGCACTGCCATCTCGATCACGAGGCCGGAAAGTTTCCGGTCTTCCGGCACCAGCCCCATGCCCGCGCGAATCGCGTCGCGCGCGCTGCGCAGGCGCAAGGCTTCGCCTTCGATACGCACCGTGCCCGCGTGCGGCGGCGTGACCCCGAAGAGCGCGTCGAGTATCTCCGTGCGGCCGGCACCGACCAGGCCTGCGACACCGACGATTTCGCCTGCATGCACGCGGAAGTTCAGCGCCTTGCCCCGGTGCGCCGCGGTCTCCAGACCCTCCACTTCCAACAGCACCTTGCCGCGGTCCGCCGTCACCCGGTGGCGCCCGCCAATATTCTCGCGGCCGACCATCAGCCGGACCATGTTATCGTGGTTAATCTCTTCCCGCGCCAGTTCGCCCGCGTTTTCGCCATCGCGCAGTACCGTCACCCGGCTGGCGAGTTCCTTCACTTCACCGAGCCGGTGCGAGATGTAGATGATGCTGACACCCTGCGCCTGCAAGTCGCGGATGACGCGGTAGAGCTGTTCCGTCTCACCTTGGGAAAGGCTCGAGGTCGGCTCGTCCATGATGAGGATGCGCGCGTTGGCCGAGAGCGCCTTTGCGATCTCCACGAGTTGCTGGTGCCCGATCGATAGATCGCGCACGAGCGTCTTCGGGGAACAGCGCAGGCCCACGCGCCGGATGACATCGGCGCTCTGCCGCGCGATTGCCACCTTGTCGATAAAGCCGAAGCGCCGCGGTTCGCGGCCCAGAAATACGTTCGCGCCCACATCGAGATTGTCCGCGAGGTTCAATTCCTGATGAATCAGCGCGACGCCCAGTTCCGTGGCCCGGCGCACGGAGGCAATGTCCACCGCTTGGCCTTCCAGCAGAATCTCGCCACGGTCCGCCGCCTGAATCCCCGCGAGGATCTTCATCAGCGTACTTTTTCCCGCGCCGTTCTCGCCGATCACCGCGAGCACTTCGCCCGGCTGCAGTGACAGCGAGACCTGATGCAAGGCACGCACCCCCGGAAACTGCTTGCACAGGTGGCGAACTTCCAGCAGGGGCGCCGCTTTCGGATCTTCCGGCATGGGCGGTCGTGCCTCAGCTGCCGCGAAGTTCGTTCAGCTTGGTCCAGAAGGCTTCCACGTTGTCCTGGCGCACTTCGACAATGTCGATCTCGAGCACGCCGCCCTCCGGCAACACCGACTTGTCGCCCTCGGCGAGTCCCTTCAGGATCCGGATGGACTGGTAACCGTACTCATAGGGCTGCTGGCTGATCGTGCCCTGAACATGACCGTCCTTGATCCCCTGCAAGGTATCGTCCGCCTCGTCGAAGCTGACCAGCTTGATCTCACCCAGCTTGCCCGCTTCCGTCACGGCCGTCAGGCAGTTGGGAATGTTGTAGGCGAAGAGGCCGACCATGCAGTCGAGACCGTCCACGGAAGCGATGGCTTCTTCCGCGTTGGCCTTCGCCTTCGCGTAGTCGAAGTTGTCCGTGCGGGTGCCGAGGATTTGGTACTTCTCATTCGAGGGTGTATCCGCCGGCCCTTCGAATTCGATGCTGCCCGTGACCTGCATCGGCCGGTCGAGCAACTCGTCGATCACGCCCTGGCGGCGCTGCCGCGCGTTGAGTTGTTCCAGGCGCCCGACAAAGATCATTACGCCGCCGCCCTCCGGCAGCGCTTCCTTCACCAACTTGCCCGCCGCGCGGCCGGCCTTATAGTTGTCCATGCCGACGAAGCAGAGCCGGTCCGAGCCCGGCGCATCTGAATCCTGCGTGATGACGTTGGTCACCTTGGCGGCTTCGTTGATGAAGGCGACCTGGTTCGCCGCATCGATGGGAGAAATGGCGATCCCGTCCACCCCGCGCGAGAGCAGGGTTTCCACCATGCGCTTCTGATCCACCAGACCCTTCGGCGGCATCACCGTCTCGCACTTCACGCCGAAGTCCTTCGCTGCCGCTTCCACGCCCGCCTGCGCGACCACCCAGAAGGGGTCGATGCCGTTCGTCACATAGGCGAGGAACATGTCGTCGTCCTGCGCTGCCGGGGCATCGCCGCCCGCGGGCGCGGGTTCCGCCGGTTTCGAACTGCAGCCCAGCGCCGCCAGCACCGCCATCGAACAACAGGCCCAGGTCCAGATTCTCATTGCGTCCATCCTTCTTTTCGCGCGCGTCCGCCCTATGCGACCGTGTGCGCCCCGTTCACGCAGATGTTTTGCCCTGATACATACGACGCCTCCTTCGAGGCGAGAAAGGTCACCGTGTCGCCCACTTCCTTCGGCACGCCCCAGCGCTTCGAAGGCAGCCCGGCGAGGTAACCGTCTTTCATTTCCTGTGGGTCATTTTCGTGGCGTTCCACCGGGATCCAGCCCGGCGCCACCATGTTCACCGTGATCTCCCACTGCGCCAGCTCCGTCGCGAGGCTGCGCGTGAAGCCGTTCTGTCCGCCCTTCGCCGCGCAATAGGCCGTGAAGTTGCCGACACCGCGGTTGAAGACTTCGGATCCGATGTTAATGATCCGGCCCCAGCGCTGCGCCTTCATGTGCGGCAATACCGCGCGCGAGAGCAGGAACGGGCTTCTGATAAAGAAGTCGAGCATCGACTGGTAGAACTCCCAGTCGTATTCTTCAATCGGTTTCTGCGGCTGGTCCGGCGTGGCATTGATCACGAGGATGTCGATCGGTCCCAGCGAATCCGCGACGGTTTTCGCCAACCGG
>JAUIKJ010000004.1 GCA_030430835.1 Candidatus Hydrogenedentota bacterium | reverse complement strand
AAGGGCAGCTTGGCGAGAGTGCGAAGGTGCTACTTGAGATTGCTTCCGTCCTCGCGCCGGAGCCAATCCCGCTAGTGTTCTTTGAAGCGCTAGCAAGTTCTGATGATGATTGGGGCTTGGACGACGCTCTCGCCGAACTCGCCAAGTGGTCGATGATTACCCTTGCGGAAGACAGCTTTGCCGTCCACCGTCTCGTGCAGGATGCCGTCCGTTTTCGGATGGATAGAAGCACCCAGGAAGCTACGGCACAGTTCGCCCTCTACTTGTTTAATGCTTTCCTGCCCGGTGATCCACCGCCGGAAGACGTGCGATCTTGGCACCTTTGGCACCACGCTGAGCATCATTTGGTAGCCCTCTTTGACCAGTGTGAGGCGGATGAGGTCCTAACCCGTCTATTGAACGACCTTGGAAACTTCCTATATGCCCGAGCACGTTATGGCGAGGCCGAAATACTGTATCGTCGTGCGCTAGACATCGACGAGAAAAACTACGGAAAAGAACATCCAAAGATTGCCATTCGCCTCAACAATCTAGCGAGATTGCTGCAGGCCACCAATCGCCTTGCGGAGGCGGAGCCCCTTATGTGGCTCGCGCTCAAGATCGACGAGAAAAACTATGGAAAAGAGCATCCAAATATTGCTATTCGCCTCAATAATCTAGCCCAATTGCTACAGGTCATCAACCGCCTTACGGAGGCGGAGTCCCTCATGCGGCGTGCGCTTGAGATCGACGAGAAAAACTATGGAAAAGAACACCCAAACGTCGCCGTCGGGCTGAACAATTTGGCCCAGCTACTGCAGGCCACCAACCGCCTCGCGGAGGCCGAGCCCCTCATGCGGCGCGCGCTGAAAATCGACGAAGCAAGCTATGGAAATGAGCATCCCAGAGTCGCCATTGACCTGAACAACCTGGCCCAGTTGCTGCAGGCCACCAACCGCCTCGCGGAGGCCGAGCCGCTGATGCGCCGCGCGCTGGAAATCGACGAAGCAAGCTACGGAAAAGAGCATCCCGACGTCGCCAGAGACCTGAACAATCTGGCC
This sequence comes from Candidatus Hydrogenedentota bacterium, assembly GCA_030430835.1. Classification (GTDB taxonomy): domain Bacteria; phylum Hydrogenedentota; class Hydrogenedentia; order Hydrogenedentales; family JAEUWI01; genus JAUIKJ01. Next base: position 18,470 of record JAUIKJ010000004.1, on the reverse strand, counting down.
CAGTTGCTGAAGGCCACCAACCGCCTCGCGGAGGCCGAGCCCCTCATGCGGCGCGCGCTGGAAATTTTTGAACCCAGCCTGGGCACGGATCACCCGAGCACCAAAATTGTGCGTGGCAATCTGCAAGCGCTCTTGGACGAGATGGGGAAGTAGCCGCGCGGGGCGGGTGAACATTGCGAACGTCCCATTACCGTCATTCCCGCGACTTGTCCTCCGAAGTCCATCGGACGAAGGGGGAAGGCGGGAATCCACCAGCGCGGCGTTGTTGCTCGAGATTTCAGCAATGCCTTCAAGCGCGGGAGAATGGCTTCCGTCATTGTTCATGCGCACCCCGTCGTGACCATGTCCCGGGCATTCATCCACATTGGTGGATTCCCGCCTCCGCGGGAATGACGGTTGGGAGGCGGCTTGGTGCGCGCGATAGCACCTCCGTTTCCCCCTCGTTCCCAAGCTCCTGCTTGGGAACGGGATTGTCTTCGAAGCTCCGCTTCGCCGTCCCAACGTGAAGCAGAGCTTCACCGGCAAGTGCGTTCCCAAGCGGGAGCTTGGGAACGAGGGAGGTACAAACCGGAGACATGGGTTACACATTAATCCGAGGATATGGGTTACACCTACTGGCATGGAGAAATTGTCTCCATTGTGGGGTGGTCTCCCGACCGCCCCACGCGATCGACCGAAGGTCTCCAAGCGACGCGCACGTTACGATTACCCGCGCTCGCTCCACCCTCGTGTTACCATGATCACCATGAACACCCAACCCTCCATCCTCGTTCTTGGCGCCTATGGGCTGGCGGGGCGGGCGGTTGTTGCGCGGCTGGTGCAGCGTACGGCGCTGCAGGTGATCGCCGCGGGGCGCGATGCGGCGAAGTTGGCGGCGTCGCTTGCGGGCTATGACGCGGCGCGGGTGACGGCGCGGGTCTTCGATGCGACGGATGCGGCGGCGTTACACGTGGCGTGCGCCGATGTGGCGGTGGTGATCAATGCGGCGGGTCCTTTTGCGCGGCATGGGGACCGGATTGCGGAGGGGGTGGTCGCCGCGCAGCGGGCCTATGTGGACTGCGCGAATGAGCAGGTGCATTACCGCCGGCTGCAACTGCAGGATGACGCGGCGCGGGACGCTGGGGTGCCGATGATGACGGGGGCGGGGGCGATCCCGGGGCTGTCGACGCTGCTGGCGGTGCAACTGCTGAGTCGTTATCCGGAGGCGCACGACCTGCAGCTTGCCTGGGTGCAACACCGGCACGCCTATGCGGAGACCGGACTCGCATCGATCATGGGCGGCATCCTCGATTCACTGGATGATCCGGTGTCGCTGTCGGGCGGTGAGTTCGTGCCGCTACAGTTGGGCGCGGCGATTGCCGAGGTGGAGATGCCCGCACCCTTCGGGACGACGCGGATGCTGGAAGCGCCGACGCTGGATGCGCTGGTGCTGGCCGGGCGCGCGGGCCTGCAGGAGTTGCACACCTGGTTCCATCTGACGGATATCCCGGTGGGGCTGATGAAGGTGATTCGCCTGCTGGAGCCGCAGCGGCGGCCCTGGGCCTACCGCCTGATCACCTTCTTCGCGGAGCGCATGAACAACGCGGACACGGCGAATGCCATCGCGCAGAATTGCTCGCCCGAGTCGCTCTTGCAGGTGACGCTGCAGGGCGGCAACACGACACACCGGCACTGGATGCTGTTTCGCGACGGCGCTTGTGCGACGGCGGTGCTCCCCGTGCGCTTTGCGGAGGACTACATCGCCGGGAAGATCGACGCACAGGGCCTGCTGACGCCCGTCGATTGCTATGCAGATACCGATCTCGCCGCGCTCGCGGGCGACACCCTGATCGACGCGCAACTGTCGTAGTCACACAAAATCCATGCGTTCACGGCCATCAATTTTTCGTTATCGCATGAGCTGTGTCTGCGTCCAGACAAAAAAAGAGAGATGGCGGTAGGGGGCGACCGCCATCTCCGGTGAGGTGCGTTGTTCCAGCTGGCGCCGGAACCTCGCAGAGGTAGCTAAGAATGGAGATGCCGGTAGGGGGCGACCGGCATCTCCGGTGAGGTGCATCACGCTAACTTGCGTCAGCGTGCCGCAGAGGACTTGCGTCCTCTTTGTAGGGGGAAAACCTCTAACGAAAAAGCTTGCGTCGAAGCAGGAACAGTGCGGCGGCAGCGAGCAGGGTGCTCAAAGCCAACCCCGCAACTGCCGCAGGGGACGCGCCTCCCGCGTTCTCGGCATTTGCCGAAGCGTTCTGAGGACGTGCTTGTTCGTCGATTGATTCAAATGGTGTCACTCCGGAATCTAACCGGGCATTCTCTATTCTAACATCACTACCGGCTGTTTCTGCAAGGTTTTTTTTGTCCGGTCTTTCCGCAGAATTCACGCCGCCGCGTTCGCCGTCCATCTCGTTGGTTTGGTATCCCGAGATTCTGGAATTTCTGGCTTCCGCGCCTGCCTCGTTGTCCTGTGAACCCGGTGGCCCGGTACCGGTGCTGCCGGCCGCGGCGCGGGGCGTATCGCCGGGCTCGATCCCGGGCCGCTTGGCCGTGGGGATCACCACATTGTCGAGCTTGGCGCTTTCGTTCAGCAGGGGCATCGTGGGCATCGCACCGGGCGCGGCATCGCCCGTGGGCGTGCCGAGGCCGTCGCCGGGTGTCTCGGCAGGCGTATCGCCGGGTTGGTCCGGAAGCGGATCCGTCGGGTCGTCGCCGTCGGGGAGGTCTCCGCCGCCACTGCCCCCACCGCTGTTCCCGCCGCCGGAGTTGGTGTCATCGTTGCGGCCTACACTGCGGCCGCCGCCGCTTACGGGCAGTTCACTTCCTTCGGCGTCGGAGAGGGTGGGTGAGGCGATGCTCAGGCGCGACGCGACGTCGCTGCCGTCGATGCGCTCGAAGACCACCTTGGCCACTTCGCCGTTGCCAACGGTGTTCCGGTTGATGCCGTGCATGATGACGACGTATTCGCCGGGGGCGGGGGCGTTCCCGATGACCTGCTTGTTGGCCTGAAGCGCCATGGGCCCGGGCGCGATGGAGACCGGCCGAAAGACAGCCGGGTCGTACTCGACGCGGAAGTCCATGGCGGAAACCTGGTCACCGCCGCCCGAGAGGGTAATGGGCAATGCGTAGCGATTCGATTCAACTGTAGGCGCGCCAATCTGGATCGAGCCCGCGTAGGCCGGGGCATGGAATATGCCGGCCAGGAGGAAAAGGGGTAGCCAATACCTGAACACGTTCCCCACTCCGTTGCGGCCCCACCCGGTTTGTCCGCGTTGCAAGAAAAAGTTTAGAGCACATGCCCGAATAACGCAAGCCCTCTGGGCGGTGTTGACGACGGCGCAGCGAAGCGCGGCGGCACGGGCCCACGCTAGTGTTGGTCCGGGGAGGGTTGTTCGCCGGGCTCGGGGTCGCTGGCCTTTTCCTTCATGGTGCGCGAGCTGGGGAAGAGCGCGGGGATACGCTCAAAGACAGCGTAGCCGCTGAAGAGGTAGAAGCGCAGGATGATGGAGTAGAGATAGAGCCAGATGATGAACTTTGCGGCCGCGAAGGAATACATCACGCGCAGGCCTTCCGCGGTGAAGGTGTCGCGGTATTCGGGCAGCTGGTGGAGTCCGATGGGCAGGAAAGCGGCGAGGCCGAGAATCCCGAGTTGGGTGGCCTTGCCGTGGGCCGCGGCCACGGACAGTCCCGCTTCGCGGCAGCGGAGCCAAGTGAAATAGGCGAGGTAAGCGGAGAGCCCGAAGAGGAGCATGTTGACGGAATTGACCAGGGCGGACTGCGTGAGCACACCGGCCACGTCGCGCAGGGTGTTGTAGACGTATTCCGGGAACAGCCCAACCGCGAAGAACACGGTCCAGAGCGCAAGGTTTGGCCAGCGCCAGATATCAGACTGCGGGGGCGGGGCCATGAAAAACGAAGACTCCTTCGGGGTTAGGCCGGTCGGCTATTGCAGCAAACGTACGGCCTGAATTGCAACCGGGGGAGATGCAGACCCGGTGGCCGTGTTTCCATCAGTCCTTGGCCAGTTCCGCGATCAGGGCGGCGGCTTCGGTCACGGGCAACTTGCAGGTGAAGTTCTTGCAGACGTAGGCGGCCGGCTTGCCGCCGACGCGTTCCTTGTGGGCAAGCAGGGGCACGCGCGCAATGCGGTCTGCGGCATCGTCCGCGCCGGGATCGATGTGGGCCAGTACCTGGTTCGGCACGAAGGTCGCGTGCAGTGCGCGCAGCAGGGCCTGCGTCGCCGGATCGTCCAGGGCACCGGCAACCGCGATCTCGCGCGGCGGATGGAGCAGGAAGTCGGTGGCGAGGAGCATGCGCAGATAACCCTGCGGTGCCCGGGACATCTCACCCCGGCTCGCCGCGAGGATTCGGCCGGCGCGTTCGTGGTACTCCCTGTTGTCGATCAGCTTCGAGAGGCGCAGCAGCGCCATGGCGGCGGTGGCGTTGCCGGACGGCTCGGCGCCGTCGTAGGTGGGCTTGGTGCGCACAATGAGGTTCTGATGATCTTCGCCGGTGTAGAAATAGTTGCCGGTCGTCTCATCCCAGAAGCGCGCGTGCATGGACTGCACGATGCGGTCCGCCGCCGCCAGCCATTTCAGGTCGAAGGTCGTTTCGTAGAGATCGACGAAGGCGTTCGCGGTGCTCGCGTAGTCGTCGAGATAGCCGGGCAGGCGGCTTTCGCCATGGCGGTGCGTGCGCAGCAGTGTGCCATCTTCCCGCAGCATGTGCATGAGCAGGAAGGTGCCCGCCTCGACGGCGGCGGTTGCGTAGCGCGGTTCATCCAGCACGCGGGCGCCGCGCGCGAGCGCGGTGATCATCATCGCGTTCCACGCTGTGAGCACCTTGTCGTCGAGGCCGGGGCGCACGCGCTTCGCTCGGATTGCGAGCAGTTGCGCGCGCAGCGGTGCCATCCTCTTTTCCAGCGCGGCTTCGTCCATCCCGAGATCGGCAGCGATGGCCGCGGCGGACTGGGTCATGTGCAGGATGTTCTGACCCGCGTGGTAGTACTCGTGCGAACTGAAGTTGCCGCCGTCCTTCACGTTGTAATAGGCGCAGAAAATCGCCGCGTCCGCTTCACCGAGCGCGGCAACGATCTCGCCTTTCGTCCAGATGTAGAACTTGCCTTCTTCCCCTTCGCTGTCGGCATCTTCCGCACTGTGGAAGGCGCCGCGTTCATCCCGCATGTCGCGCAGTTCGTAGTCCAGAATCTCGATGGCGATGCGGCGGTAGTAGGGGTTCTGCGTTGCCTGCCACGCCTCCATGTAGGCGGGAGCGAGTTGGGCGTTGTCGTAGAGCATCTTCTCGAAATGCGGCACCAGCCATTGGCCATCTACCGAATAGCGGTGAAAGCCGCCGCCCAACTGATCGTACATCCCGCCGCGCGCCATGGCGTCGAGGGTCTTGGTCGCCATGGCCAGCGTGGCCGGATCGCCGCTGCGATTCCAGGCGCGCAGTGCGAAGTGGATGGAGGCGCTGGAGGGGAACTTGGGCGCGTGCCCCCATCCGCCCTCCTCGGCGTCGTAGCTCGCGTGGAGCTGCTTGATGGCCCCATCGAGCAGGGCCTGGGTCAGTTCGCCTTCCGCGGCAGGTGCGGTGCTCATCTGCTGGGTGATGTGGGCGGTGAGTTGCCCCGCACCCTGAAGCACCTCCTCGCGCCGGTTTTCCCAGGCGTCGGCCACGCCCTTGAGCACGGTCGGGAAACCGGCACGGCCATAGCGGTCGTCGGGCGGATAGTAGGTACCACCATAGAAGGGCTTCAGATCGGGCGTGAGGAAGACGCTCATCGGCCAGCCGCCACTGCCTGAGAGGGCGATCACGGCGTTCATGTAGATCTCGTCCAGGTCCGGGCGTTCCTCCCGATCAACCTTCACGTTGATGAAGTGTTCGTTCATGACGGCTGCGATGGCCTCGTTCTCGAAGGACTCGTGCGCCATCACATGGCACCAGTGACACGCGGAGTAGCCGATGGACAGGAAGATGGGCTTGTCCTCATCCTTGGCGCGCTGCAGTGCCTCCTCGCCCCAGGGGTACCAGTCCACGGGATTGTGCGCGTGCTGGAGCAGATAGGGGCTGGTCTCGTGGATGAGGTGGTTGATGTGCAGGGGCTGGCCGGCGGGGTTCACTGTGGGAGTCTCCTCGGCTGGGGCCCGGGAACACGCCAGCACCACAAGGAAAACCATGGAATGGATGCCGCGAAAGGAAACTGACATGGACGTGCCCGGTTGATTGACGCATGCTGGAAGTACCGAGTGTAACAGACGCGGGCTATTCGGCATTCCGTGCGGCGGATTCCGCGCCCATGCTGGCATCTTCGATCAGACACTGCAGGCACTGAGCAAAGTCCTTGGCTTTCTTGGCGCGGCTGTAATGCTTGGTGACGTGTGCGTGGCCGTTGCGACCGTAGCGGGCGCGCAGATCCGGATCGTCGGCGAGCGCGACCACGGCATCCGCGAGCGCACGGGCGTCTTCCGGCTCCACGGCGATCCCGGAATCGGCGGCCTCAAGCAACTGCTTGGCCTGTCCCTTCACACCCAGCACGATGGGGCGCGCACAGGCCATAATCTCAAACATCTTGGACGGGATGTTGTAGAGGAAGTACTCGCGTTTCTTCAGCGGCACGAGGCACATGTCCGCGGCCGCGTAGAAATCGGGCATGTCTTCCTTGCTCTGCATGGGCAGGAACTGCACGTTGTGCAGCGCCATGGCCTTGGCCTGTTTCATCAGCGGCTGCCGATCAGCACCGCTACCGGCAAAAACGAAGAGAATGTCCTCGCGGCGCCGCAGCATCTCGGCGGCGTCGAGCACCGTGGACAGGCCCTGCGAGAGGCCATGGGTCCCGATGTAGAGGGCCACGGTCTTGTCACCCCAGCGGTGTTTCTCGCGCGGGGGGCGATCGCGATCCTGCGGATGGAAGAGCGATTCGTCGATACCGTTGGTGATGACGTGCAGCTTCTCGTCCGGCACACCGCGCGCGGCAATCTCGTCGCGCGAAGCGGGTGCAACGGTCACTACGGCCTTGGACTGCCGGTACATGAACATCTCGATCCAGGTAAGGAAGCCGATGATCAGGGGGTTGCGAATGGCACCGAGGTCGATGATTTGCTTGGGCCAGAGGTCGCGCACTTCGAGGACGAAGGGCCGACGCTTGAAGCGCGACACGACCCAACCCGCGAGGCCACAGAGCATCTGTGGGGAGGTCGCCACGACAACATCGCACTTGCCGGCGTTCCACGCGCCGAGGGTCATCGCGGAGAGCATGAAGGTGAGGAAAGATATGCTGCGCTTGAAGACGCCCTTGTTCGGCGTGGTGTAGAGCCAGCAGCGGAGGACGTTGACGCCCTCGATATTCTCGCGATAGACGAGGGGGCCACGGTATTTTTCGGGCACGATGCCGGTGGGGTGGTTGGGCTTGCCACAGATCACGGTGACCTCGTGCCCCATCTCCACCCAGTGCCGTGCGTGCTCGAAGGTACGGGCCGCCGGCGCACCCATCTCGGGTGGGAAATACTGGCACAAGAACAGTATTCGCACGTCGCCTCAGCTCCCAGAAATGCTGCAACGGTTTCCAGCCGGCCACCGGATTGGGGGCCTGCGCGCCGCACCGTCAAAAAAGCCCTGATTCCGTATCTTAGGTCACGCACCTGATCTTGTCAATGGATTAGACGCGATATTCGAGTTTGATGCCCGCAGCTTGCACTCCTTAGTATACCTCAGGCCCGGGGATCGCGTAAACTAGGGGTTGCTTAACCCCTTGGGAAACAAGAGCTTGAAGATGAACCCCCAGAATCTGGGCCGCGTCCTGCGCACCCTGCGTCATCTGCATGGTGCCCAGGTGGCCTGGCGACTGCGCTACGGGTTGCGGCGCACGCTGCGCCGGGTGCCGCGGCTGCCGGCGCCACCGCCGACCCTGGCGTTTCATGCGGCGACCACGGCTGCGTTGCACGCCCACCTCCGCCTTTGCCAGGCAACCCTGCCGCCGCCGCCGGGCCAGACCGAAGGCTGGCGCGCGGGGGAATTCCGCTTCCTGGGCGAGACGCTGGTGTCACCCGCGGCCCCCCCCTGGGAAGCGAGTACGACGCAATCCCGGCTGTGGCGCTATCACCTGCACTACTTCAGCTTCGCGCGCGACCTCGCCGTAGAGAATGCAGACATCACGTGGGATGAGGATCGGGTACTGCTGCGCCGCTGGATGCATTCCTGGATCGATGCGCACCCTGTGGGTGCGGATGTGGCCTGGGACGCCTTTACGGTATCTGAACGCCTGATCAACTGGTGCATGGCGGCGGCAGTTTTTCAACTCAACGACACGCCAATCATGGAGAGCATGCACCAGCAAAGCGAGTGGCTGCTGCGCAGCCTCGAGCACGACATCCGTGCGAACCATTTGCTGAAGAATGCCGTAGCCCTGACGGTGGCGGGCGCGATGCTGGACCATCCGGCGGCCGCGACGGGACAAGCGCTGCTGAAGCGCGAGGCGCGCGAGCAGATTCTCGGCGACGGCGGTCACTACGAATTGAGTCCGATGTATCACATACACGTGCTGTCAGACCTGTTGCTGGTGCGCGCGGTCATCGCGGCGAAGGCGGACTGGTTGAACAGCGCGATCCTGCGGGCGGCCGGTTGGCTCGAGGCCGTGTGCCATCCCGATGGAGAAATTCCCCTGTTTGGCGACGCGGCCCTGGACGCGGCACCCGCGCCCCGCGGGATTCTCGATCTGGCTGCCCGCGCGATGGACCGCCCGCCGCAACGCACGGCGGATCGCGGCGGCGCGAGCTACGCGCTGGCGGATTCGGGCTACCATGTGCTTTCCCGAGAGGACCGGCGCGGGTGGATGATCGTAAAGGCGTCCGGGGTGTCACCGGCCTACCAGCCGGGGCACGCGCACTGCGATGTGTTGAGCTTCGAGTTTTCGGCACGGCGTACCCGGCTCCTCGTGGACTCGGGTGTGCACGGCTATGCCGGCAGCCCGCACCGCGTGTATTGCCGGAGTACCGCGGCGCACAACACGGCACAGATCGGTTCGGGCGAGCAGCATGAATGCTGGTCGACCTTTCGCGTGGGCCGACGCGCCAGGGTGACCCTGCACGATTGGGACGGCAGGACCCTGGAAGCTTCGCACGATGGCTTCGCACCGGCGGTGCACCGGCGGCGCGTGGCCTTTGATGGCGTGGACAGTTGGCGTGTGCAGGACTCGGTGCAGGGGCACCGGGGCGCGACGTGGCGCAGTTTTATCCATGTGCATCCGGAGGCGGAAATCACACCGATGGATAGCGGCGAGGCCTATCGCATTCACCGCGGCGACGCGGCGATCCTGCTGCGTCTGGATCCGGGGACAATCGGCCGCCTGCGGACCTCGGAGGAGAGTCCGGCACCCGCCTACTATTGCCCCCGCTTCGGCGAGGCCCGGCCGGCGCCCATCTTCGAACTGACGGCCGCGGGCGGGGCGGATGTGCTGGCCTATGCTATAGTCCTCGACGATTCCAAACCGTGACCCCGCCGCCCTGATCCCATGAACACTCCGCACGATAGCCGGTTGCTGCGCGCCGCGCGAGTCGTGCTCATGGCGTGGATCTTCCTGATCGTACTGGCGCTGGATCCCTACGTGGCGGATCCGGCGGGACCGGTGAAGGTGTTGATCAGCGCGGCCGCCGCGACATTGCTTGCGGTCCTCACCGCTGCCGCGGCGCTTCGCGGCCTGCCGTTGCAGCTTTCTCCGGCATGGTGGCTGCCCGTGCTGCTGCTCGTTTGGCACGGTGTCTGTGCCGCACTTTCACCGCAACCGGCGCATGCGATCCCGCTGTTGCTTCCGTGGGCGGCGTTCCTGGTCATCGCCTTTGCCGCCGTGCAGGTTCTTCGGGATACGGCACAGACATGGCGCGTGCTTGCGGTGTGGGTGATCGCGATGACCTGCGCGAGTCTCTACGGCTTTGTTCAGGCCGCGGGCCTGGATCCCTTTCCCTGGAGCGCGCGGGATATCGAGGAATATCGCGGGCTCCCCGCGACCTTTGCCAACCCGAACTTTGCCGGGCATGCCCTGGTGCTGGCGCTGCCGGTGGTGGCCGGCCTGATTGCGCACGGCCGCGGCCTCGTCCGCCTGGGATGGGTGGGGCTCGCCCTGCTGATGAGCGCCCATCTCTACCTGACGCACATGCGTGGCGGCCCTCTGGCCTTGCTGGTCGCGGCGGGCTTCGTGATGCTGCTGATCGCCTTGCGCGCAGGCCGGGGCGTGGCACCCGCGCGCAGCGCGGTATGGATCATCGCCGCCGCGATCCCCGTGGTGCTCGTTGCCATCGCCGGTCTGCTGACGACGGCCGCCGGGCGCGATACGCCCGTGCCGGTGGACGGGTCGCTGGTGCTGCGCTTGAACGGCTACCACGGAGCAGCGCGGCTGGCGTTGGACGAGGCGGTGACGGGTATCGGCGCGGGACGCTATGCGGTGGAGGCACCGGAATACTGGACCGGCTACGAGGCGCGCTGGTTTGCGACGACGGGTAAGTGGAGCCATCACGCGCACAATGATCTGCTGGAGACGGCGGCGGAGACCGGGTTGCCGGGTGCGGGGATCTATCTGGCCCTGATGATCGCCGGTGTCCTGTTGGCCCTGCGCCGGACGCAGCGGCGCACGGAGAGGCTGCTGGGTTGGTCACTCGCCGCGGCCGTCACCGCCTTCGCGGTCGATGGGCTGTTCGGATTCAATTTGCGCGTACCGGTTTCCGGGGGCATGTTCTTCTTACTCTGGGCACTGGCCGCGGGGCGGGGCCGGGCCGATGCAGGTCCGCAGCCTTGGACGGCAGGGGTGGCGCTGGTGGTCGCAGTGGTGGCGCTCTGTTTCGCGTGGGGTCAGTACCGCGGTGAACGCCAGTATCAATGGGCGGACGGCGGGTACCTGTACCTGAGCACAGCACGCGAGGAGGGCACGCCGGCGGCGGCACTGGCCGCGGACTTCGACGCGGTGTCGGCGGCCCTGCACGAGGCCGCCCGCCGGCTTCCGTGGGACGCGCGCCCGGAGGCGGCACAGGGGCGGCTAATGATGTTGCGGGAGAATTGGGACGCGGCGGAGCAGGCGTTTGCGGCGGCGCTACAGCGCGCACCAAAGAATCCGGATCTGTGGAGTCGCCGTGCATGGAGTGCGGCGCGATCCGGGGAAACCCTGACCGGTGCGGCAGCATGGCGTGCCTTGATGCGTGCGGAGGGCGCGGCCCTGCGCGCGATATCCTTCGCGCCTGGCTTGGCCACGGCACACCGGACCCTCGGGTTGGTGGCGGAATTGCGCGCCGCGCGTGCAGTATCGCCCGAAGCCTATCGCCGTCTGGCAATCCGCCGCTACACGCTTGCGCTGACCCATGGGACAGAAGCGCGCGGCCCAGTGCAGATCGCGCTGGCGCGTCTGCACCGGGCGCTGGACGAGCCGGATGCCGCCCGCCGTTACTTGGCCCAGGCCGCGGAATCGACCCCGGAAGATCCTGCGGTTTGGGACAGCTTTGCGGCACACGCCCTGGAGCGCGGGGACTGGGAAGGCTACGCCAGCGCCCTGCACCGTGCGCTGGGCCGGGAAGGGCTCCCACTCGCCAACCAGTTCGATCTCGCCCTGCGGCTTGGCCGGGTGTATGCCGGGCCGATGCACCAGCCGGATCTCGCGAACACGCTGCTTGGTGAAGCCCTGCAACAGGCGCCGTATCGTATCGACCTGTGGGCGGTGCCGGTGGTGGCGGCGGACGCGGGCAGGGAACGCGATGCGCTCGAAGCGCTCGCGGCGGTGGTGGGGCCGCCACGCGAAGATTGGCCCGAGGCGGTGCGCTATGTATTGAACGCAGAGCACATCGTCGACGGCGAGTCCCTGCTGCGTCTGGCGCAGTTGTGTTTCGTGGGTGAGGCATGGGCCCGAGCCGATGCGCTGGCGGCACGCGCCTTGGCATTACTTTCCGAAGATCGCCTGGCCGCGGGCCAGCGCATGCGATCCGAGATCCTTGCGAAACTGGGCCGTGCGGATGACGCGCTCGCGTTGGCGAAGGACGCCTACCGGCGCGATGGCAACAACGTGCTGACCACCTTGAATTACGCGCGGCGTCTTGCCGAAGCCGGCAAGTGGGCCGCGGCGGATTTCCAGTACGCTTCCCTTCGTGAGCAGGTCAGCCCGGGCACGCGTATGTTCGACGATATCGCCGCGGAACATGCGGCGGTGCAGGCGGCGCGCACGCAAGCCGAACCGGGCAGCCCCTGATTTTCCCCACCCCCTTCCCAAACAAAGCAATGCTCCCGGCGAGTTAACTCGCCGGGAGCGGAGCGCGATGCGCAAACACAGGAGAGGTAACCGGTGGCGCCACGAGGCGCCACCGGCAGGTGGTTTAGCTGGCGAGACCGGGGCAGTAGCCGTCTTCGGTCAGGCTGTCCGGGCAGTAGTGGTAGCCGTTGCTGTTGTAGAGCTGGACCAGGCGGAGCAGTTCGGAGAGGCTCACGAACCAGTCCTGCGGGGCGTAGTCGATGGCGTGGGTCACGCAGTCGAAGTTGTCGGCGCTCGGGTCGAAACCGTCTTCGGTGCCCTGGGCGCAACCAAGACCTTCGGAGTTGTAGAACTGGATGACCCGGAGCATCTCGGAGAGGTCGATGTTGTTGTTGCCGTCCTGGTCCGCGGTGTGGCGGCTGCGGTCAACCGTCTCTTCTTCTTCGCCCTCTTCTTCTTCCTGCTCGCCTTCGACTTCTTCTTCGCCTTCTTCTTCCTCGTACACGCCTTCTTCCAGTTCGGTGCGGGCGACGTTGCTGTCGTACATCGGGCCGTCGAAAGCGTAGATGCCGTTGCCTTCAATCAGCTGCGTACCGGTGGTGCCCAGCGGGACGTCCGCAAGGTAGGTGAAGCTGACCGGGAAGCTCGGGGTAAAGATGTAGGCGAAGTTCAGGGTGCCTTCCGCGCCGGCTGCCGGGGCAATCGGGGGTGCCTGGCCACCGGAGAAGCCCACGAAGGACCAGCCTTCCGGGAGCGTTTCTTCGAGGCCAAGCACGAGCACTTCGTCTTCGCCGGTGTAGCAGAAGCTGACGGTCACCGCGACGCGGTGGCCGGGAACGTACAGGTTATCTTCCACGTCACGCACCATAACGACACCGTCGGTGGCGTCTTCACAGGTGAGCACGGGTTCTTCGTATTCGCCTTCTTCTTCTTCAATGACCGGGGCAACGCCTTCGGTGTAAAGCGTGGCCTGGAAGTCGGTGAATTCCTGCGGGCCATCAAAACCGTAGATGCCATAGCCGCCCAGAATCTTCTGGCCGGTTTCACCTTCGGGCACGTTCGCCACGAAGGAGAAGCTCAGGGGGAATTCGGAGGGGGGGTAGATCCAGACGAAGTCGAGTTCGCCGGTCTGGCCGGGCTGCGGAACCACCGGCGGGACGGCGCCGCCGTCCATGTGGCTGAAGGACCAGCCGTCGGGCAGGAACTCGGCGACACCGAGTTGGGTCAGTTCTTCCTGGCCCGTGTAGCAGACGGTGACGGTCAGGCTAATCGTGCCGCCCCCCTGATAGTAGCCCTGGTTGCCGGCGACCTGCGTCAAGACGACGCCCGCGTCGGCGCCGTCGCATTCGTTGGCGGCCATCGCCGGGGCCGTAAGAAGCCCGCAGGCCAGCCCCGCGGCAATCGCGAGCTTCGTCGTAAATTTCTTCATCGAACCGAGTTGTGCGCTAAAATTTTTCATCTACCTACCTCCTGTGCCGTGTCGGCGCTGTCGTACTGCCAAATGTGTGAATCGAGTGTCGGGCAATCCTCCGTTGGTTGGACGTGCTATCAGGCCAATATGGCAAGGAGGGTGCCAGATTTTCTGTCAGTCACATAAGTCATTGTAGAAAAGAGACTTAAGGACTCGCGTCTATCGTGCAACGGGTGCGGGGTATACGGGGTTTGGTGACGAATTTTGTCACTCAGTGACCGGCGTGGGCGCAAAAATTGTCGCCTGAAAGGGCATACCAAGAAACCAAAACAATAAAAACCGGCCCGGGCGATGCCCGGGCCGGTGGGAGGTTGGATTCTCGGGAAGGGCTAGAAGGTGCCGTTCACGCGGTTCAGCAGTTCCATGGCACCCGCATGGATAGTTGGGGCCACATCGGGGCCGCCGGAGTTGACTTCGCCATACTGCGACTTGTCGCGGTAGACGAAGGGGGGCTCGACGTCCCATTGGGATTTCGGGATGATGTAGCCGATCTGGTCGTTGGCCAAGCCGACGATAAAGGCCATGCGCGCCTTACCCTCCATCACAGTGCGAAGCGGGGGCACTTCCACCGGCGGTATGTCGAAGTCGCGGCCCGGCTTGGCCTCGACACCACCTTCTACGATCTCGGGGTAGATTTCGCCGGGAATGGCGGTCATGACCACATCACCGATACGGATCACGTTCAACTCGCTCTTGGAGGTGCCGCCGAGATAGTAGCCCTCGTGGATGAGACCGAGCATCATGGCGTATTTGAAGACGCCCTGCACCGGCGCGCGGAAGGTCTTGGCGGCGATGTGAATCTCAGGCGCTTCGTTCTTCCACACCAGATCAGGACTGCGCAGGGCGTTGCAGGCCACAATAGCGAGGTTGTAGCCAAGCGATTCCGCCTTTTCGAAGGTGTCCTCCTTGAACTTGCGCTTGCCGTCGCGGTGCGGCACCGTGGTGTGAAGCTGGGTCATCAGGCCACCGACCATCCCCTGGAAATAGAGGCACATGCCGCCGAGGCCCTCGACGCCGTTGGGCTCGGGTACGCCGTTTTCCACGCCTTCCCGAAGCCAGTGGGGGAAGTCGGAGGTAATGAGGGTGTTCTTTCCGCCGAGGGTCTCCGGGTGGTTGCCCCAGCTGACGACCGTGGCGATGGTGTCGTCCCGATCCGGTTTCGTGAAGCGCATCAGGTACATGGTGTCGTCCATGATCTTGGGATCACGCGAGTCGTTCACGAAGCCCTCGGGTTCGATCTCGACCTGGGCGCAATACATGTCGGCGGGCGCGAGCCGGCCAACAGCCTCCTCAATTGCGTCCTTGGCTTCCACCTGAATGAGGTCCATGTAGTGCTCGGCATAGCCGAAGACCGGTACGTCCAGCCCCCGGAAACGGAAGGCGTAGCTCCAGATCTTCATGGTGTCGGGGGTTTCGTGAACATGGGTCGAGGAGAACATGACGTGGTCGATATCGAGCGATTCATCAAGGCTTTTGCGGATGTCGACGAAATCGTTGTGGAAAATGCCGACACTGTCCAGGGTGACCATGACAAAGGTGACCCCGTTGTTCCGCAGGGCGATGGCTCGTACCCAGGGATCATCGTTCATGCCGGTGGCGGGCCGGTTCGTGCCGAAACCGGCGATCCAGATGCCGTCGAACTTTCCGTTGCCATTCCGGTCGGTATAGGTATCCACCCCCTCGTCATACTTCGAATTGCCGTTGACGTCGACCCATTCGTCGTACTTGGAAAAGTCGGGGGCGATGCTCCGTTTCGCGACGCCGACCTCGATCTGGCCGGGTGTGACGGCGGCTTCGGCGGCGGGGATCAGGAAATCGAGTTCGTAGTCGTGGTGGCGGCCGATCATGCGGCTACGCAGCCAGAAGCCACCAATGATAAGGAGCAGCAGCAGCACGGTGAGAACGCCCGTGAATATCTTGTGCCGTCCGAAAAAGGAATCTTCGCCAAACATGAGCATCTCCTGAGTCAATCCGATGTTCTGGGGAAAGGGGGAATAGTACCTTCTGGACGCGGCGTGCTGCATCCCGAACAGGGACGGGACCCCGGGCGGACGGTGACCGATTCGGAGGGGGCGGCCTATTGTTGCCGGCCGGACTGCTGCTGCAGGGTCTGCAGCAGCGCCGGATCGGGTGCCTCGCCCAGTTCCTGAAGCTGCGCAACCGCGGTCCAGGCGGCATCGAAGTCACGCGTCGCCGTGTAGGCCAGGGCCAGATTATGCAGGCAGTCGGCGTAGTCCGGCACGAGACCGAGCGCGGCTTCCCAGGCGGCGATGGCGGCGGGCAGGTCCTTTCGCGCGGCCTCGGCCAGGCCGAGGTTGTAGAAGGCGGTGGCCGCCTTGGGGTTGGCGGTCGTCGCGCGTTGCAACAGAACTACGGCTCCGGCGTAATCCTGCGCAGCCATGGCCAGCACCGCGCGCCGCTGCAGGGCATCGGCATGATCGGGAAAGCGGGTGATGATCCCGTCGAGTACCGCGGCAGCTTCTTCGGCGCGCCCGGCATCGAGCAGGGTGTCGGCGATATCGTATTCGATATCCGCGGGTTCGGGACTCAACTCGGCGGCGCGGCGCAGCGCAGTCAGTGCGCCCTCGAGGTCGGATTCCGCGGCCAGCAGGCGGCCCAGCAGGCGCAACGCCTCTGGCCAGAGTGGGCGAATCTCCAGGGCTTCGCGGCACGCCGCGATCGCTTCGGGAATGTCGCCGTCGATCGCGAGGCGTTCGGCGCGGGCGAGCCGCGCCTCGCCCGGGTCACGGCCGCGGGTGCGGGCCACGGGCTTGAGCAGATTCTCGACGGGGGTGTAGCGGTCCGTCAGCAGGATTCCGCCATGCCGCTGGATTAGCGCATCGATGGCGGCGGGATCGATCAGGTTGCCGGCGAAGGGATAGTGTTCCCGGATCCGCGGGGCGAGATCGTGTAGATCCAGCGGTTGCTTCGCGCTGACGACCACGAAGGTGTCGCGTACGTCCGGGGGGCGGCCGGTGTTGAAAACGTAAACATGCGGAAATACCTGGGCGTTGGTATGACAGACCGCGCTAAGAAAGCCGCCGGAATCGAACATGTCGATCATATTGAGCAAGTAGACGCCGTCGTCCGCGAGCAGCCGGTGAATCTGGCGGGCAAATTCGACGGTGGTGAGGTGCTGTGGCACGGAGTAGTCGTTGATCGAATCGCCGAAGATGAAATCGAAGGGCACGAAGTCCGGCGGCGCGCCGGCATCCATCTTCCGGATGATGTCGGCAATGCGGTTGCGGGCGTCCTGGTTGTAGATCTGTATCGCGGTGTCGCGGGGCAGACCGAAGTAGGCGAAGGCGGTTTCCGTAACCTGTGGATCAATCTCGGATGCTTCGATGTAGCTGCCCGGACGGGTACGTTCGAGATAATTGGGATAGGCGAATCCGCCGCCGCCGATGATCATCGCGTGCAGCGGCACCCCGGCGGGGACGCGCTTGTTGACCACGCCGTCGTAGATCCACTCGTACTCGTACTTCAGGTCGGTGAGATCGTTCAGGTCGACCTGGCTATGGGTAAGCTTGTCGAGCACCATCTCGCGCTGGTCGGGATCATCGTCCAGGGTGCGAATGGCGATGTAGGAATAGTTGCTCTCCGTCTCGAAGATCCGCGCGGGGTCCACTTCGGATCGGAAGCCGAGTGCGCGGCCTATGCCCTGGGCAGCATCGATCGGCAACCAGGCGGACAGCAGGACCAGCACGCACACGCCGGACCAGATGCCGGCGGCGTAGCCCTTGGGCGCCCAGGCGAGGGCGGTAAGGGCCAGCAGCAGTGCGGTGGCGGCGATGAGCGGCAGGCTGCCCATCCAGCCGATAAGCACGTAGCCCGCGGCGAAGGTGCCGAAGATGCTGCCCACTGCGCCCCAGGCATAGATCGCGCCGACGGTGCGGCCTTCCGCGGCGCCCGCGTCGAGGGTGCGCTTGACCACGAGCGGGCTTATGGTGCCGATGACGAGGTTGGGCCAGAAGAAGGCGACTGTCATGAAGAGGGTGATCTGGACAGGCCAGGCGAGGCTGTAGAACAGCTCGACATCCTGGAGCATGCCGCTCATCCATCGCGCGATGGCGGGGCCCATCAATGCGGTAACCGATGCGCCGAGGAAGGCGGCGGCGATAACGCCGCGGCCAGCGCTGCGGTCGGCCAAGCGCCCGCCGAGGTAGTTACCCAGGGTGATGCCTGCCAGCACGACGCCGATGACGGTGGTCCAGGTATAGATGGATGCACCGAATTCACGGCCCAACACGCGGGCTGCGGCCATCTCGAGCAGCATAAACGCGGCATTCGAGATGAAGACCGTGGTAATCGCGGTCCACCAGCGGCGGCGTTCGTCGGCACTCGTGGCTTCGATTTCGCGATCGAACACGACGGGAAGCGAGTGGGCGGCGGCGGGTGCCTCGCCGCGCGCGGCCAACAGCGCGAGGATACCGAGCCCCGCCATGACGCCCGCGGCCGTGACGACAATCACGGTGACCGGGAAGTAGAAGACGAAGATGTGGCCGGTGGCGAAGGTGCCGGCGATACTCCCGGCAACGCCGCAGGCGAAAACGCCGCCCACGGCACGGCCGGCGGGCGCGCCGGATTGGAGTGCGATCTTCGCGATAAGCGGGGTAATGGCGCCCAGTACGATCGCAGGCGGCACGAAGAGCAGCACGGTGTGGATGAAGGTACGCAGGGGCCAGGAGGCGAGGCTGGCCAGAACGGGCGCGCGGCCGATCAGATCGTTGAAAGGGACCAGCAGTGCGCAGCCGGTGGCGGCGAGAAGAAAAAGCAGGCCGAGGCTGCGGCGCA
>JAUIKJ010000342.1 GCA_030430835.1 Candidatus Hydrogenedentota bacterium | reverse complement strand
GTGCTGGTTCGTGCCCATGCGCCCGGTGACGCCGTTCATGATGATGCCGAGGTTGATTGCGCTCACTGCCGCTCCTTCCGCTGATTAATCGAGCGCGCCGAAGAAGGTCAGATAAGGGCCCTTCTCAAGCACACGTTTCAGATACACCGCGAGTTCCATCGCGTGGTAGTCGCCCCATTGACTCGACTCGCCCTGGGGCACGGTCTTGCCCGCGGGCGTGTGGTCCCAGCCGTTGGGCCGGTGATAGATCGAGTGCAACAACAAGCCCTCGTGCGCCGGGTCTTCGGAGAGATAGGGCGCGCTGAAGAGGGTCTGCGCGACGCCGAGGCCCGCTTGCCAGTAGTGCGCGCCCGCGTCGCCCTGAAGTCGGCCGAGGCGCAGCAGCCCTTGCGCGGCGATGGCCGCGGCCGAACTGTCCACGGGTTCGTGGGCGTTGTCCGGTTGCGAGGGCGCGTCGCGGTAATCCGGCCATAGCGCCAGTCCCGGCGCGCCGGTATCCCAGAAGGGAATGCCGTCCGCGCAGGTGTTGGCGAGGTAGAAGTCTGCGGTGGCCGTGGCCATGCGCGTCAGGTCGCGCTGAAATTCCTCGCGGCCTTCGAAGTCATCCAAGTGATCGAGGAACTCGAGTTGTTCCGCCGCGCCGAGAAGAATCCAGGCGAGGCCACGGGTCCAGGTGGAGAAAGGCGCATAGCCCTGCTGCGTGCTGGGACAGCGGTACTGGCCGTCGGCGGTGTTGAAGATGCTCTCGTGTACCACGCGCCCGGGCACATCGTAGGTGTCGCGGCCTTCGCCGTAGTAGACGTTGTAGCGCGCGGTGTTGCGGATGTGTTTCACCGCGCGATCCCGCAGCGAGATCTTCCGGTCGCCTTCGCCCATGAGCACATGGCCCAGGGCATGCGCCAGCATCAGGCTACGGCAGGAGCGGATGGTGTCGCTGAAGAGCGAGTGCGGGCCATTGAAGGAATGGATGAATCCCGTGCCGTCGGCGATGGTCGTCCAGCGTGCGGCCTGCACCGCGCCGGAAACCTGCAGCGCAAGCTTGTAGAGATCGAGGGCGTCTGCACTTTCCTTTGATCGGCCTTCCAGCGCGAGCCGACGCAGGTTGCCGTAGGTCGAGACGTTATTGAAGCCATGATCGTGTACGCCGGTGTGGCTGATATGCGGCGCCATGTGCGCCAGGGTGTTGCGGCGGCCCAGGGCCCAAAAGTCTTCGTCGCCCGTCGCGTCAAATTGGAGAATCTGGCTGCCATACTGAAAACCCTGTGTCCACTCGGTCCAGCCACGGGCGGTGTACTGTCCGTCAACCGTGAAGACCGGCGAACCCTGCGCGGGGTCCCAGCGTTCGTTCAGGCGCCGTATCTTCGCGCCGGCGAGTGTGAAGAAATGTTTTAGCCGTGGTTGCAGGTCGGGGGTGTGAGCGGATTCGTCGACAATCATACGATGGCGTGCTTCCAACAGGTCTTCCGAAACAATTCCGGTGGGGAAAGGGGAAGTCTGCCACGATCGTGCGCGTGGTTCCAAGGCCGCGAAAAAATTTCGGGGCGGGCCCGGTCAGCATTGCGCCGCCGGAGCCCGCCCCTATGGGGAGGGAGGGAAACCCGTTTAATCGATATCGAGGGCCACGTAGCGGGAGAACTCTCCGTCCCGCACCAGCAACAGCACGCTGTCGCCTTCGTCGCCACTGTCTACTGCGTCCTGAAATTCACGAACGTTGCGAACCGCCTGGCGGTTGACCTCAACGATCAGGTGGCCCGGTTCGATGCCCGCTGCGGCCGCGGCCGACCGGGGCAGCACCTCGGTCACGACCACGCCGGCGGCGTCGTCATACCCGAAACGCTGGGCCAGATCGTCGGTCAGGTTCTGCAGGCTCAAGCCGAGGGGCTTGGACTTCGCACCGTTGCGTTGGGCCGTGACCATGGCCTCGCCCTCGTCGAGGGTGCCAATCTTCACAGACTTGTTGAGCTTCTTGCCGCCGCGCACGATGTCGAGGTCGACCTGGGTACCCGGGGGCGTCGAGGCGACACGGCTGCGGAAGGAGCCGACTTCTTCCACGGGCTGGCCGTTGTAGCCCACGACCACGTCGTCACGCTTGAGACCAGCCTTGTCTGCTGGGGAATCTTCCATGACGCTGGAGATCAGCACGCCCTTGGTTTCGTCACCAAACCACTGCGCCAGATCATCGGTGAGGTTCTGGATACCCACGCCGAGGTAACCGCGACTGATGGAACCGTGTTCGAGCAACTGGTCCTTGACGAACTTGACCATGTTGACGGGGATGGCGAAGCCGATGCCCATCGAGCCGCCGCTGCGGCTGTAGATGGCAGTGTTCACGCCGATGACTTCGCCCGCGAGGTTGAGCAGCGGACCACCGGAGTTGCCCGGGTTGATCGCGGCGTCGGTCTGAATGAAGTCGGCGTACTCCGTGATACCGACGTTGCCGCGGCTGCGCGCGCTGACAATGCCGGAGGTGACGGTGTGCTGGAGGCCAAAGGGACTGCCAATCGCCAAAACCCATTCGCCCACGCGCAGACCGTCGGAATCACCAAGCGGCAATACCGGGAGATCATCCGCTTCAATCTTGATGAGCGCGATCTCGGTCTCGGAATCGGAACCAATGACCTCCGCGTCGAACTTGCGTCCGTCGGCCAGTTGGACCTCGATCTCATCCATGTCGCCCACGACATGGTGGTTGGTAATGATGTAGCCGTCCCTCGAAACGATAAAGCCGGTGCCTTGGCCTACCGGCACCGGGTTGTCATTCTGCGGTGCACGGCGACCCCGCTGTTGGGGGCCATTGAAATCGGGACCGAAAAAGCGTCGGAAGAATTCTTCCGGGATGCCGCCCTGCGGGCCGAACTGCATGTTCTGTCGGCCCATCGCTTTTTTCACCTGAATGTAGACTACTGCGGGAGACGCAGTGTCTGCGATGTGCGTGAAGGCTTCGCTGAGCGCGTTGGCTTGGGCGATGCCGGTATTGACGTCGGCCTGTACCGGATTGCGCTCGAGGCCTGGCAGGACAACCAGCGCCGCCACCACCAACACCGCCCCGGCGGCGGGCCAAAGCGTCTTATGTATTGCTTGCTTCATGGCATTTCCTTTCCTGGTCTATCGTCGCGGCGGGAATCTTCGCCGTATGTTCGTTGCAACATTTAAAGCATTCCGCGTGCCAAGTCGCATACCTTCGGCTAAGCGCTTTGGGGATATCCACTTAGGTGATTCGATCCCGTCGGCGGTGGCTGCACCGTGCACCTGATTTGGGGTTTGACGCCCGCAGGGGCCTCGCCCACCGCAAATAGGGCACGGGCCTTCACCGGCTGTCGCGGAATGTCTGGGGGTATCGGGATCCGCCCGCGCGCCAGGGGCCGGATTTGCGCCGGAAGCCCCTTGTTTGCTATGCTTTCGCACCAACTCTACGGGTATATACTTTCCCCCTCGAACGAAGGAATTCCTATCATGGCAGGTAAAGAGAACCGCGAAACGATTATTCTCGAGTGCACCGAAGCACCGGGCACCTCGCGCTATTCCACCGAGAAG
>JAUIKJ010000003.1 GCA_030430835.1 Candidatus Hydrogenedentota bacterium | reverse complement strand
CCGTCACCTGCGCTGGGTCGAGCCGGACATCGACGCAATCTGGGCGAAGGACGTGGACGGCGACGGCGTGCGTGACATGGACGACGGCGAGCCCTGGATCCCCGAAGACATTGATGGCTTCCAGGATGAAGACGGTATGCCCGAAGCCAAGCAGTACCCGGTGCTTGACAGCGTGCACTTCGCCAACGACAGCGCGCGCCTGACGGCCGACGCCAAGGGCTATCTCCGTGGCGTGGCCGACATGCTGATGCGCGGCTACATCGAAGCCACGGTCTACCTGTCCGCCCATACCGACAGCAACGCGTCGGACGCGTACAACGAGAAGCTTTCGCAGCGCCGCGAAGAAGCGGTCCGCAACTACCTCGTGGAGCAGGGCGCGCGCCAGGACTTCCTGACCAGCTCGCACCACGGCGAAGCCAAGCCGGTCGCCGACAACAGCACCCGCGACGGCCGCGCGCAGAACCGCCGCGTGGACATCTGGCTGGACTCCCCGGATCCGGTCAGCCCCTACTGCAACTAAGCGGTAGACCCACCGACTGCACACGGGCGGAACCCCTTGGGGTTCCGCCCGTTTCTTTTACCAGTTCATGCGCATGACGCGAAGGCCTCGCAGCGGTACCGCGCGCGCCTCACTCAACGCGCCAGAAGCGGCTGGAATCGCCCCCGGGCGCGGTGCGGATGCGGACTGGCCGGGCGCACTTGGGACAGTGGCCGGCGTAGGCCGTTTCGTCCTTGGTGAGGAAGATGCGCGCGTAGACGTTGCAGCATTGGAAGTGCACGCCGATCTGCGGACGCGGCTCGGGCCGATGTTCCTCGGCGGCCATGCCTACCCGCGCTCCTCGTCCTCGTCCGCACGGGCGGCCTCGCTCTTGGCCGCAGCCGCGGCCGCCTTGCGCGCAGCGCGCCAGACACCGAGGTCGTGCGTGACCCGCTCCACCAGACCGAGACCGAACCATACGAAGCCGGTCGTGGACAGTCCCGCAAGCACGGCGATCATGGCAATCATGAGGGTCTGGTTCATCGCAGGTCCTCCTGCCACTCTGTGCCGTGCGGCACGAGCGGCGGTGTCCGTGGGGCGGGTGGCGGGGTACCCTGCAGCGAAAGCAGCTCTTCCCGCAGTTCGACCAGTTCGCCCAACAGCGCACGGTTCGATGCCTCCAGCCGGGCCACGCTTTCCGCCAGCGCACGGCTCTGCTCGGTGGCCACCGCGAGGTCCTGGGCCATGGCATCCGGCACGACCACCGGCGCTGGTACAGTGATCCCCTCGGATTCCGCATTCATAACGGGTGCCGTGTTGGGCACCGGCGTTTCCGGCGTGGCTTCCTCCAGCATCGGCACCGCAACAACCAGCGCGCCCACGGGCTCCACGGTTTCTGCGACGGTCGCCGCAGGCGTGGATGCCTCGGGTGTCTTCACGGCGGCCGGCTGGACCGGAGCAGCTCCAGCGTCCGCTTCCACTTCCGTCACGGTCACGTCGTCGAACCAGGCGCTGCCCGTGCCGATGAGCACGCAGCGCACTGTGAGGTAGTCCGTGCCCGCGGGCACCTCGAAGGTCATGGACACCTGTTGCCAGTCCTGCGTGCCGTAGACCGGTGTGTCGAAGCTCGAGTTCGCGGTATGGATCAGGCTCCAGGGTCGGCGGCGCCAACACTGAACCCAGATCGCGGCCTCGGTGACTTCTGCCACCTTAATCACCGCTTCCGCCCGAAGCGTCTTCCCGCCCAGGCCATCCTGCAGGATGTTCTGGCTCCAGTTGTTGAGCGGCTCGCGATCATAGGGCCGCGGGGTGTGCAGCATCACGGCGTAGTCGCCCGTGTGGGCCGCGGGTGCCAGCGTGCCCGAAGCACCGGGCTGCGGCTGCACAAAGACCTCCCATCGCTGCGGCTGGTCGACCGTCAGCACCTCGAAACCGGGATTGGCGACCAGGTTGTCTGCCATCGCGGCGTTCGCGGCGCTGACTACGCACAGGGCTATGAGCAGGCGGATCATTCTTCTGCTTCGCTTCGGGTATCGACCCTTGCACCTTCGCGGGTTGCAGGGTGGTTGCTTCAATACTACTTGTACACCGGCGGAATACTTCTCCCAACCGTCATTCCCGCGAAGGCGGGAATCCAGCAATCGTCGAACAGGCGCCGGATTCATCTGTCGTACGCATTCGCGGAACATGATTGTCGATAGGGTTGCGTCTGATGGCGCAGCATAATTCTATTGGCGCTTCGCGCTCTGGATTCCCGTCTGCACGGGAACGACACGGGCACGTGGCGCCCATCGCATCCTACCGGACGCTCATGCCCTGCATGCGCAGCTTGAGATCCTTCGCGCTGGTGGCGAACTGCAGGGCGGTCTCGGCGGTGATGGTCTTGGCTTTCCAGTGATCGTAGAGCGCCTGATCGAAGGTCTGCATGCCCCACTGATCCTTGCCTTCCTCGATCAGATTCACGATGTCCTTGAAGGCCTTGCCCTGATCGATGAAGTCGCGCACGGTGCGCGTGCCGATCAGAATTTCCGCGGCCACCGTACGGCCCACGCCCGCGGCCAGCGGCAGGATGCGCTGCGAAATCACACCGCGCAGCACGCTCGCGAGCTGCTTCCGGATCTGAATCTGCTGGTGTGGCTCGAAGAATTCCATGATGCGGTTCAGGGTTTCCACCGCGTCCACGGTGTGCAGGGTGGAGAAGACCAGGTGGCCCGTTTCGGCAGAGGCCAGCGCGGTGCGCACGGTCTCCGCATCGCGCATTTCGCCGATGAGAATTACATCCGGATCCTGTCGCAGCGCGCCGCGCAGCGCATTGGCGAAGGACAGGGTGTCGTGGCCCACCTCGCGCTGGGTCACGATGCCCAGCTTGTCGCGGTGTACGAATTCGAGCGGGTCCTCGACAGTGACAATGTGGTCCGGCCGGTTTTCGTTGATGCGGTTGATCATTGCCGCGAGCGAGGTCGACTTGCCGCTACCGGTCGGCCCGGTAAACAGCACGAGACCGTTCTTGAGCACGCACAGTTTCTCGAGGACTTTCGGGAGATGCAGATCCTCAAGGGTCTTGATCTCAAGCGGGATCAGACGCATCACAATACGCGTGTCACCATCGTCGCGGCAGGCGTTCACACGGAAGCGCGCGACCTCCTCGTACATGTACGAGGTGTCCAGTTCCATGACCTTCTCGAACTTCGCCACGTCCTGCGGCGACGCGATCGCCTTGAGCAGGTCGTTCATGTCTTCCGGCGTCAGGGGCGCTTCATCTTCGAGCCGGACCAGCGCACCGTCGATGCGGTACATGGGCGGGTTCTCGGTCTTCAGGTGGATATCCGAGGCGTTGCGCTCCAGCGCACCACGCATGAGTTCTTCCATCGATAGCGGCATATGCGTCCATCTCCTAAAGTCTGTCCAGCCACGCCCTTACCAAGCATACCCGGGCTTTGGGAAAGAGGCAAACGGGCGGAGCCATCAGACCAGGGACATTCCCGCCTGCGGGGGCGTATCCACCGGCAACGCCGCGCCGCAGCGGATGCGCGAGTCCGCGGCCGCCGCGATCATCGCGGCATTGTCGATGCAATAGGCAAAGGGCGGCACGAAGACCGGGATGCCCAGTTCGCCCTGAAGCCGCTCGCGCAGCAGCTTGTTCGCCGCCACGCCCCCGGCGACGATCAGACGTTGGGCGCCGGTCTGCGCGATGGCCTGGCGGGTCTTGATCAACAGGACGTCCACGGCCGCGGCCTGAAAGCTTGCGGCCACATCGGCGATGTTTGCCTTGCCCTTGGCTTCCTGGAGCGTGTAGAGCACCGCGGTCTTCAGGCCACTGTAGCTGAAGTCCAGGCCGCCCTTCTCGCGCATCGCGCGGGGGAAATCATAGGCCTCGGGATTGCCATTGGCCGACGCCTTCTGGATCGACGGCCCGCCGGGATAGGGCAGGTCGAGGAGACGCGCCACCTTGTCGAAGGACTCGCCGACCGCGTCGTCGCGCGTGGTGCCGAGAATCTCGTATTCGTGCGGGGCGGAACACTGGATGAGTTGCGTGTGCCCGCCACTGACCACGAGCGCGAGAAAGGGAAACTCGGGCGCTTCCTCGGCGAGGAAGACGGAAAACAGATGGCCCTCGATGTGGTGCGTCGGTATGAAGGGCTTGTTCCAGGCATAGGCCAGCGCGCGCGCGAAGCTGACCCCCACCAGCAAGGAGCCCATCAGCCCGGGACCAATGGTCGCGGCGATGGCGTCGATGCCCTCGCCGGCGGGCATGCCCGCATCGCGCAACACCTTGTCCGTGAGCTGCGAGATGACGCGCGTGTGCTGGCGCGATGCGATCTCCGGTACGACGCCGCCGAATTCGCGATGTACATCGATCTGCGACGCGACCACGTTGGCGATCACCTCGCGGCCATCGCGGACGATGGCGACGCCGGTTTCATCACAAGACGTTTCAAAGGCAAGCACCACACTCATCGCACCAACTCCGAAGCATGCACCAGTTCGATACCTTCTTCCTTGAGACGCGGAAGCACCTCTTCCAGCACGTCGATGGTTGTGTCACGGAAATGTCCAATGCCCACGGCTTCGCCATGTTGCCGGACCTTGTCGAGCAACTCGTCGAACTGGCCGCGGATATAGTCCGGGTCTTTCTCATTGTCCAGAAACACATCGCGCCGTGCCGAGGGGATGCCCATCGACTGCGCCACGCGGTAGGCCTGTGAGGTGTGCAGGGTTACGCTGTCCACGAAGTAGACCGCTTCCTCCTGTGCCACCTCGAGAAACCATCCCATCCGTTCCGCATCGTCGGTAAATTTGGATCCCCGGTGGTTGTTGATCCCCGCGATGCCCGGCACCTCCGCAATCGCGGCACGGGCCAGCCGCTGGATTTCCTCGCGATCCATTCCGGTATTGATCTCGCGGGTGTAGGGCTTCTCGCCTTCGGCATAGGTTTCCATGGGCATGTGCAGCATGACCTCGAACCCGCGCTCCGCCGCGGCAATCGCGGTGTCCTCGTCCTGGTCAGAATACGGCAGGATGGCCAGGGTCAGCTTCGGGTCCAGCGCGAGCACCCGACTCGTGGTCTCACCGCCCCAGCCGCCGTCGTCCAGAATAATGGCCACGCGCAACTGGTCCGGCTTCGGCTGCTGGCGCGCCTTCGGCGGCTCCAGGGACATGCCACGCGTGGGGGGCGTGGGCGCCGGCCCATCGTCCGCCGGCCTGGGCGATTCGTCTTCCGCCTCGGTCTCCGTGGCCTCCGTGGTCTCCGGCGCAGGGGGTTCTGATTCCTGCTCCGCATCCATGGCGTCCGCTTCCCCAAGCGGGGCCAGGGGAGGTGCCGGTGGCGCGTCGGCCCCGGCCCCGGGCGGCGTGACAATGCCGGGCAGGATGTCGCTGAGGTCCGGCATCGACGTAGCCGCGTCTCCGGTCTTGCGCGTGCAGCGAATCTCCGCGCAGACCTTGCCCTTGTACAGCACATTCAACGTAGCGCCCGCGTCGCCGTCGAGCAGGTTTACCGCGACGTTCCACGCGATCAGGCGCGCCTCGATCGCCGCGGCAACGGCGTTGGCGGTCATTTCCCCCGGCAGTTCAACGTCCAGGCGGGTGGTGGCCCAGAGCACCGTGCGGTCCTGCTGCGGTACCGGCTCATAGCGGAGGATCTGCTCCGGTGGCACGCCGCTGTCGATCAGCGTTTGCTCGGCGTCGCGCGCGACACGATAGGCGTCGTTGCGCAGGTCTTCGGCCTTGGGGGCATCCGGCAGTTGCTGGTGCAGCAGGACATCCGCAAACTTGTGGTTGCCCAGCGAAAGCATCAGGTTGCGCTGCACCGCCGTGCCGGGCGCTTCCACGAGGCCCACGCGGTGATTCAGCATCGTGTCGCGCAGCAAGGTCTTGATGCCGTCCGCGCTCAGGTGGGCGGGCACCTCCACCTCGAAGTTGTAGGCATACCACCGGGCGGATCCATCGGCTGCCGTCTCCAACGTGGGTGCGCTCTTGAAGATATTCTGTGGCGGGAGCGTCGCCTGGAGCGTCTCGTCGATCACGGCCGCGAGTTGTTCGGTATGCGGCAGCAGGTTGTTCGTACGGCTTTGCATGAACAGGAGCCCAAGGGACGCTGCGGCCATGGCCAGTGCCCCGGCACCAATCAGGCCACCGACAATCATCCCCCACGATGGGGGCGTATCGCCCGCCGGAGGCCGTGGGGTGTCGGCAGAGGCCGGAGCCTCCGTCTCCTCCGCGTCGGGTGCGCGCTCGCTTGGCGTTTCCTCAGCCATCAGAAATCAACCCATTCCACGGGATCCAGTTCCCGGTCCAAAAAGGCTTGGCCGCTGCGCCGGAAGCTCTCCGGCGTGTCGCTCACGAGGAAGCGGGTTGTTGCCGGGGAACCCGGGTTGCCCAGGGCCCGTTCCGCGATCACGCGCGCCACGGCCACGGCCGTTTCCTCCGCACTGTCCACAAGTTGCACTGCCGGACCTGCCACCTGCGCAATCACCGGCTTCAGCAGAGGATAGTGCGTGCAGCCCAGTACCAGCGTATCGATGCCCTCATCCAGCATGCCCTCAAGATACCGGGTTGCGACGGCTTCCGGCACCTTGCCCGCCGTCCAGCCTTCTTCCGCCAGGGGCACGAAAAGGGGGCAGGCACGTTGCACGACCCGGACCGGCGGGGCGATCGCCGCGAGTGCACGCGGGTAGGCCCCGCTGCTCACCGTGCCCGCGGTCCCGATGACGCCGACCACGCCGCTGCGTGTCGCCGCGGCGGCGGCCCGCGCCCCGGGTTCCACCACGCCGACAACCGGGATTGCCAATTCCTCCTGCAGGGCCTGCATCGCGAAGGCGGAGGCCGTGTTGCACGCGACCACCAGCAACTTGATGTCGCGTGCGATCAGAAGACGCGCGCAGGCGCGCGCGTAGCGTACCACCGTCTCCGGCGACTTGGTGCCGTAGGGCACGCGCGCCGTGTCGCCGAGATAGACGACGGATTCCTGGGGGAGGCGTGCGGTGATCTGACGGTACACCGTTAATCCGCCCACGCCCGAGTCGAAGATCCCAATCCCGCCGGACGGATCAGCCATTGGCCGCGCGTTCCAGCGGCGCCTGTACCCAACGCGCATCGGGCACGAGCGGCGCGCTCCAGTCCATGTGCGCGGGGAAGGTATCGACGGCCAACGAGCCTTCAAGGAGTATCTGGACCGTACGCACTTCGGGATCCGCGCGGCTTTGCAGGGCCGGTTGGCTCAGGGTGTTCACAATGCTGTAGGCCATGAGCGCTTCCATCGACGCACTCTTGAACTGCCGGTGAAAGGCAATGATCTCGCGGGACAGGTCGACCACGAGCTCGCCATCGGCCAGCAGGTACATCCCGCGAATCTGCGTATTGTCCGGCAGGACCGGATTCAGGTTTTCCGGCGGCCCTGCGATGAGCTGCTGAAGCACCGCGCGGCAGTTCTCCACCGTGGAATCGGTGAACTGAATCTTGATGTCGAGCGGGGCCAGTGCCGTGGCATCCGCGTTGGCGAAGTACACCTGCACGTCCCGCGTGCCGAGGTCGGTGGACTCCCGTGATACGGGTCCGCCGCTGGCGGCGGCGAGCTCTTCTGATCGCTGCGCGAGCTCCGCCGTCTCCAATTCCCGCGCCATCAGTTCGCGCACCAGCAACACGACGCAGAAGAGCAGGATCAGCGTTACGCAGGCCCAGATCGAAACGAAGAATTTCGATACCGCGCTCTGTCCACGAACGCGGCTCATGAGGGATCTCCCACGCCCGCGCTGCCCGCGTTGACGATGCCTTGCGCGATTCCCTCGGCGATGCGCCGCCGGTAGTTCGCCGATTCCAAGAGGGCCTCCTCCGCGGCATTGGTCAGGAAGCCGACCTCAATCAGCACCCCCGGCATGGACGCCGTACCGAGCAGGCGCAATGGCATCTCGCGCAGGCCGCGGTTGGCGGCGGAACTCTGGGCCGCGAGGCGCTCCGCGATGGCCTCGGCGTAGGCGCGGCTCTGGCCGCTGAAGTCGGCGAGTTGTGGCGATGCACGCAGCCCCAGGCCCGCGCCTGCACCCCGGGGGCGCGGCGCATAATAGACTTCAAAGCCGTGCGCCTGCGGCGCGAAGCTCGCGCCTGCATGCAGGCTGATCAGCAGGTCCCCCTGCTGCTGGTTTGCAAAGTTGGCCCGCTGCTGCAACGGCACCGCGGAATCGTCGCTGCGCGTAATATAGGTCTTCAGCCCGGTCGTCTCCTTCAGCACCGTCCGCAGCTCTTCGGCGATCGCCAGCACCAGGTCTTTCTCGGTCAGGCCGGAGGCGCCCGCTATGCCCACATCGCTGCCGCCGTGACCGGGGTCGATGATGATCGTCTCCAGGCGTGCCGTGGCCACGGCCGCTTCCGGCATCTCCGCAACCGGCTCGGCCAGGGCCTCGGGTGCGGCGTCGCCCACGGGTTCTTCGAGCATGGGCGGCTCATCGTCAATCACCGTGTTCTCGCGGAGTGTAACGCCGTAGAGCTCACGCAGCAGATGCGCGAGATCTTCCTGGGCGATGAGTGCCCCCGATTCGCCCAGCAGCAGTGGCCTCTGCAGAGCGATGATCCGGGCTTCGGTCTCGACCCGCGCGCTGTTGACGTGGCCGGAGGCATAGAGGCCGTTCAGCGACATCTCGATGCGCTGGTCCGAGACGACTCCCTGTCCGCCGAATTGCTCGAAGAGAACGCCCAGCGGAAGATAGGGAACATTGTCGATCGGGATCGCCTCGGCTGTGGCCGTGTGGGTCTCACTGCCGTGGACGATGGTGAAGGAGACCTGCGCCCCGTATGCCCGCGGCACACAGCAAAAAACGAGGACGCTGGCGAGCGTCCACAGGGAAAGGGATTTCGATGGCCGGCACCGTGACACCGAGGCAAGGATCACGTGTATCCTCAATTCTGTTGCAGGTTCTGGATGCGTTGCTTGACGAGTACGCTGTCTTCTGCACCGCCCGTGGCATTGCCGGCCGGCCGAAGGGTCAGGATGAGGCCGAGGGCAAAGAGGGCGAACAATATCACAACGCTGACCAACCCGATTTTTTCACTCCTGCTCATTCTAAACTGGATCCTGCACCGCTGGAAATTGTGCCTGATACCGGGCATCGTCGTCCAGCCGCGACGCGCCATCCCGGTTTATCGGGATGATCCGCGTGTGACTTGAATCTCTGGCGGGGGGATCGGGTTCCCTCCGGGCCGTGGTTCGCGTTCTCAGGTCCGGCGTTTACTGTCGAAGGCCGCCCGCGCGTTCATGTATTCGCCGACCTCCACCCGCTTGGGTGCCTCCATCTTGAGGCTGGCCTGCGCCCGGGCCATGCCCGCATTCATCTTGTCCAGGCAGGGCTGGCAAAGACGCTTGCTCGCACTGAGCGCCGGGGCGCCGCACTGCCCGCAGGTGGCTGCCTTCGTTGCGGCGCTGTCGGTCAGCATGCCGTCCTTAAGCATGCGCGTAATCACCGCGATATCCACCTCCGCCTTCTCGGCGGCCTCCTCGGAATTGAGGTCGGGATGGGTCTCGAGCACGGCCCGGACCTTCTCGTAATCGGCGGTCTCAAGGGGCTCGCAGGCCGCACAGATCGGCCGGTCTTCCTTGTTAAACATGGTCTTGCAGCGTGCGCACTTCGCAAGGGGCATGATTATTCTCCTCCTGCGGATGCCCAGTCGTAGGATATGGAATCCAGATCCAACTCCAGGTTTCCGATGACATTGGCTTTCAAGATGGAACCGTCTTTCGAAACATTGACGCCCGCGGTAATCGCACGCACCGGCACGTCCTCCCCGTCGCGGGGCGCCGTCCGGCGCGATGGAAATACCGCACGGATCCAGGTGCGCGAACCCGCAGGTTCCGCAAGGTCGTCGCGCCCGGCATCCACGGCAACCGCTTCGAGCAGAACGCCTGGCGCGAAGACGTATTGGTCTTCAATGCCTTCTTCCGCCAGGCGGTTGCCTTCAATACCACGATCATTCAACTGCTCAATCAGGGACGCGCGCGCCTGCTCCGCCGCATCCGGTGACCCGGACTGGCTTTGCACATAGGCGATCCGCTCACGCATCCAGCGTGTCATGGCGACCGCGCGCTCCGTGTCGCCGCGTTGCAGCGCGTTGGCATATTGCATCGCCACCGTATTGCTCGATACCGCACCGTCCGCTGCACCGGACCCCGTCTCGGGCCGAGTCACGGTTTCAGGACGCACCGCGTCCGCCACGGTTTCGGGCGTTTCCGCCGCACGCTCCGCCGGCAATCGGGTCTGCGGATTCATGATCTCGCGGACGGAATAGCCCATCGCCAATCCGAATGCGGAGCCGAACAACACTGCAGCCACGATGCGGGCGAGCTTTCTCGTCGCCTGTTGTCCCACGCATCTAATGTATCAAAGGTCCGAAGAATCCGTCAATTCACGATTTATTACCCGAATTTCAATAGGAAATTCTTCACAAATTTGCGAATCTGTGATATTTCGAGGCTGCGCGCGCGGCTATCGTCGGTAGATCCAGGCGGGATCCAGGTACTTCGAGCGGGCCAGTGCGTCGGCGGCCGCCAGCGCCGCCGCGTCTGGCGTGGTGGCCTGGGCCGGATCCAGGCCGAAGGCCCGACACACCGCCTCCCGCAGGGCCGGGGCCGCCACCGGCAGCGGCGTCACGAAGTCCGCGTGCCGTCGCGCCCCGCGATAGTCGGGGCGGTCCGCCGGTTCCTGCAACACACGCGCCATCAGCGCCGGGTCTGTCTGGTAGAGCAGGGTGCCGTGGTGCAGCAGGGCCACACGCCGGCGGCGCTGGGCGTTTCCGGAGAATTTCATCCCATCCCGGCTGAGATCCGAGATGCCGCTCAGGACCGCGGTGATCCCCAGGGGGGCCAGGGCCGTGGCAATCCGGTTGAGGATCCAGGTGTAGGACGCATGGAGGCCCTTCAGGTCTGGATGCAAGTCGTAGCGCAGCGCAAGGGCGTAATTGAGGCAGCCGGGTCCCTGCAACACGCAACCGCCCGCACTGCATCGCCGGAGCACGGGGATCCCCGCTTCCTTGCAGGCCGCTTCATGGACCTCCGCCGCCACGGCCTGCGCCGTGCCAAGAACAACGAAATGCCGCGGACTCTCCCACAAGCGCAAGGTGCTCGGTGCGCCCGCGCATTCAACCGCCTCAAGCAGCAGCTCATCCAGCGCGAGGTTTGCCGCGGGTTCGTCGAAACTGTAATCGATCAATTGCATGGGGAATTCCACAGGCGGTACGTATTCAACGGGAAGCATAGCAGGCGGCGGAATGCCCATGCTGCACGCCATTTGCTAAGATGCCCGCGGACCGAATCGATCCGTCGAGAAAGCAGGCATGAAGAATCTTCCGCAGATCCGCGAGATTTCCACCCTGTCCTTTAATGAGCGTGTCCTCCAGGAAGCCGAGGATCGCCGCAACCCCCTGCTGGAACGCCTCAAGTTCCTCGGGATTTTCTCGTCCAACATGGACGAGTTCTTCAAGGTCCGCGTCGCCAGTATCCAGCGCCGCATTGACCTCGGCAAGAAGGGCATGCAGGAACTCGTCGAAGTAGTGGGTCACAAGACCCGGGAACTCGACGAGCGCTTTCGAACCGCCTACGCGGGCATCGTGGCACAGTTGGCGGAAGAAGACATCCGCATCCTCACGGACCAGGACATCGCCGGACAGCCCGACGGCACCACGGCCTGGCTGCAGGAGTACTTCCACGAAGAAGTCCTGCCCAGCCTCGTACCCGTCATCATCGCCAAGGGTCAGCCCTTTCCGCCGCTGGTAGACGGGGCCCTCTACTTCGGCGTGGTCATGGAGAAACGGCGCACGCGCTACGCCATTCTCGAGGTCCCGAGAGAGCTGCCCCGCTTTGTCGAGTCGCCGCGCGGCGACATCATGTACATCGACGACGTGATCCGCCATGGCCTGAACGAGATGTTCTACATCTTCGACTACGACCGCATCAGTGCCTACGAATTCAAGATCTCGCGCGATGCGGAACTCGACATCGACAACGACTTTACCGAAGGATTCGTCCGCAAGATGCAGCGCGTGCTTGAGCAGCGCAAGGGCGGGCGGCCCACGCGTCTTGTCTACGACGCGTCGATGCCGCTCGGCCTGCGCCGGCTGCTGTTGAAAGAGCTCAAGGTCTCCGGAAAAGACACCCTGATCCCCGGCGGTCGCTATCACAACATGAAAGACCTGATGCGCTTCCCCAGCCGGCGCAAGGATCTGCTCTTCCCCGATCTCGACCCCGCGCCGCACCCGGTGCTCGACCGTGACCGCAAGCCGATGATGGACGTGATCGAGAAGCAGGACCTGCTGATCACCTATCCCTACCAGTCCTTCGACCACGTGATTCGCCTGCTGCGCGAGGCGGCGATCGATCCCAAGGTCCAGGAAATCAGCATGTCGCTCTACCGTTCCGCGCGGATTTCCCAGGTGGTGAACGCGTTGTACAACGCGGCACGCAACGGCAAAAAGATCACGGTCAACATCGAGCTGCAGGCGCGCTTTGACGAGAAGAACAACATCCGCATCTCCCAGCGACTGGGTGAAGTCGGGGCCACGGTTACCTTCGGCGTGCCGCCGATGAAGGTGCATTGCAAGGCCCTGCTGATCAAGCGCAAGGACAAGCTGATCGCCGGACTCAGCACCGGCAACTTCCACGAGGGCACCGGCCGGCTCTACGTCGACAGCATCCTGCTGACCGCCGACAAACGCCTGACCGAAGAAACCGCCCGTGTCTTCGAGTATCTCCGGAATGCCGCAAAGGTCCGAGCCGTCAGTGCGCCCGAGTTCAAGCACCTGCTGATCTCGCCCTTCAATACCCGCAAGAAATTCATGCGCCTCATCAACCGGGAGCAGAAAAAGGGTAAGGACGGCTACATCTTTATCAAGGCGAACCACCTCACCGACGAGGGGATCATCGACAAGCTGCGCGAAGCGGCCGATGCCGGCGTGAAGATGGATTTCGTCATCCGGACCACCTACGCGATGCGGCCCCATGACAACATTCGTGCCATTTCGATCCTGGACCGCTTCCTCGAGCACCAACGGGTCTACATCTTCGGCCGCGGCGAGGACCGGAAGATCTACCTGAGCTCCGCCGACCTGATGGAGCGCAACCTCGATTGGCGTATCGAGTCGGCATTCCCCATAAACGATCCCAAGCTCCAGCAGGAAGTGAGCGCCATGATGGCGATCCAGGTTGCCGATGCCTGCAAGGCACGCGTACTCGACGAGAACCAGTCGAATCATTACGTCGGGACCGCCGGCGCCGGCGGGCACCGTGCCCAGGACGAGACCTACAAGTACCTGATGAAACGCTGGGAAGAGGAGTCATCATCCTCACACGGCCCGGCCAAATAACGATTTACAAATCACCGGCGTTGTGTTAGGCTTTGGATTCGTGAAGTGAGGTTTGGGGAGCCTATGCGGAGGAAAGTGCTATCGACGCTATTGCTCGCGGGCATTGCCGCGGGCTGTGCGGGAGATCGCCCGGTCGCCTATCAGCGCGACGGGGTGCAGTATGGCGTCACCGAAGGCGTCTTCCGTGGCCGCTGGTGGAGCTACTACGAGCGCGGCACCTCTTTCCTGGCCGGCGCATTCTACGCCGAAGCCCGCGCCGATTTTGAACAGGCCCTGGCGGGCCGCAGCCGGGATTCCTGGCGCGCACGCACCTACGGCCTGCACTTCGTCGAGTTCTTCCCGAACCGTGAACTGGGCGTGGTCGCCTATCACGAGGGCAAGCTCGCCGAGGCGGAACAGCGCTTGCGCGATTCGCTGGCGATGATTGACACCGCCCGTGCGCACCACTACCTCGATCTCGTCAAGAAGGCGAAGCTCGCGGACGGGTCGGTGCAGGACACCTCCGAGCCGGAGATCGACACCTCCGTCGCGCAGGCCACCATCATCAGCGAGCGCGCACTGCCCTTCGAGGTCGCGGCGAGCGACGACGTGGGCGTGGAAGAAGTCACGGTCAATGGCGAAGA
This sequence comes from Candidatus Hydrogenedentota bacterium, assembly GCA_030430835.1. Lineage (GTDB taxonomy): Bacteria > Hydrogenedentota > Hydrogenedentia > Hydrogenedentales > JAEUWI01 > JAUIKJ01. The sequence continues at coordinate 5,853 of JAUIKJ010000003.1, read as the reverse complement.
AATGCCGCAGCGCGGCAGTGCCGAGGAAGTGACCTTCGAGAAAGAAGTGGTGCTGGAAGAAGGCACGCACAAGGTGGAGGTGGTGGCCAAGGATCTGGCCGAGAAGGAAGTGAAGAAGGAGGTGGAGGTCACCGTCGACCTCACCGGCCCGATGATCGGTGTCTTCGCGCCGATCGAACCCACGGTCACGCCGGACGGCACGGTCATCCTCGAGGGCGCCACGGTGGACAAGAACGGCGTGGTCGCCGTGGAAGTCGGCACCCAGGTACTCGCGGAATCCCCGGGCACGCCCCGCCTGGAGTTCAATTCCGAACTGCCCCTGTCCAACGGGGAGAACGTCTTTGTGCTGGCCGCGCGCGACATCGCGGGGAACGAGACCCGCTCCGCCGTCAAGGTCTTCAAGGGCGATCCGGACTCGCTGGAAGCGAAGCTCTGGCTGATGAAACAGAAATATCCTGACGGGGTCATGGTGGCGGACGCCTCCCTGAACGCCGTCCAGACGATGATGGCCATCAGCGCGACGCCGGCCGAGAGCGAGATTCGCCTGAAGTCGCCGCGCGAAGATCGTCCTTACCGCCACAACCGCACCCTCCGCGTTGCCGGCGAGGTGGTGCTGCCCACGCGCATCGCCGCACTCTCCATCAACGGCGAAGACATCGGCGAGCTCACGGGCGCGCCCAAGGAAAGCTTCAACAAGCGCCTGCCGCTGGATGCGTCGCTGACCAGTGATCAGGTCAGTGTGACCGTGCACGCGAAGGACGAATCGGGCACCGTGCTTGAGCGCACCCTCACGGTTGACGTGCGTCCGGTGGAACTGAACACCCGCGAGTCCCGCATGCCGGTGGCCGTGCTGGCCTTCAACGGCCGCGACGTCGAGTCGGCGCAGAGCGAGATGCTGCGTCTCTCCGCGGAGAGCGCGCTGGTGTCGCAGGGCCGCTTCCGCACGCTGGACCGCACCACGCTGCAGGAAGTTCTGACCGAACAGCAGCTCTCGACCGCGCTCTCCAGCCCGGACGAAGCGATCGCGCTGGGTCGCCTCACCGCCGCGCAGGTCTTCCTGGTGGCCGACATTTTCCCGCACGATCAGGCGGGTCTGGAGATCAAGGCGCGCGTGGTCGATACCGCGACGACGGACCTGGTCGCGAATCTCGACGTGTTCATCGAAGACCGCGGCGACCGCGCGCAGATTGAGAAGGCGAGCAAGAACCTCGCCGCGCAGCTCGCCGCGCTCTACCCGCGCCTGTCGGGCGAGGTGCTCGACGCGCGCGGCAACACGCTGCTCCTGAACTGGACCGACGAAGACGGCCTGCGCCAGGGTGCGAGTGTCCTGCTGGTGAAAGAAGAAGAGCCGTGGATCGACGAGGATACCGGTGAAGTGCTCGCCCCGGGCGAGTTCGTGCCGGTGGGCCGCGCCGCGGTGGACAGTGTGAGCGGTAGCAGTACCCGGGCCACAACCGTGACCGGAGACGAACAGGAGGGGGTCCCCGTTGAAAAGGGTATGCCAGCCATTACGATGTAGCGTCGTGGCGGTGGCCCTGGCGTTGATTGCCCCGGCCGCCTTCGCACAGCTCGAAATCAATTCTTCGCCCAGCCCCGTGGGTAGCGGTGCCCGTGCGCTCGGCATGGGCGGCGCCTTTATCGCCATCGCCGACGATGCGACCGCCGCCTCCTGGAACCCCGGCGGGCTCACGCAACTGGAACGCCCGGAACTTTCCCTGGTCTACAACTACAAGTGGCTCGGGGAAGACTTCGATTCGGGGGGACACCCGGAACTCAGCGGTAGCCATGACGTTGATTTCAACGACATCAACTACTTCAGCTTCGTCTATCCGATCCGGCGTACCATCGCCGGCCGCAACCTCGTGCTCAGCCTGAACTACCAGCGGAAGTACGATTTTGACCGTGACCTGGACATTAACTACCGCGAAATCAATGCATCCAACGGTGGCTCGGCGATAGTTCCCGGCTTGGGTCTCGTCACTTTTCCGGGCGGCAATATCCCTTCGAACCGGCAACGGGTCCATTTCCGGCAACGCGGCGCACTCAGCACCATTTCCCCGGCCTTCGGGATCGAACTCACGGACAAATTGTCGGTGGGTGTCGTCTACAACATTTGGGACCAATCCCTGATCCCGGATAACGAATGGAAGGTCCGTATCGACCGCCGCGTGACGGGGCGTGCCAATGGCGTCATTTCGCCGATTTCGTTTAACCACACGACGGTGGAAGAGGATTATCAGGATTTCCGGGGCCGCAACTGGACCATTGGCGCGCTCTACAAACCGAACGAACGCTGGAGCATCGGCGCGGTCTATAACACCAAATTCAGCGCGGACGTAACTTTCATCGAGCGCATGGATCCGGATATCAGCCGCTTGCCAAGCCGACGAATCGCCTTTCGTGCCCGGAGAGACCAGGAATACACCTTCCCCAGTTCATTCGGTCTCGGCGTGGCCTATCGTTTCCCGAACGACAAACTCACGCTGTCTCTGGACGTGACGCGGGTGGAGTGGAACCAGTTCGAAATTCGTGACCCGGAGAATCTAGACTGGCGCTTGCGCCGGATCAACGGCATCACCGGGCAGCCGCAGATGGATTCGCCCGATATTGACGCGACCTACACGGTGCGCCTGGGTGGCGAGTATGTCTTCGTCGACGACAAGAAACCGGTCCAGAATTATCTGCCCAGCCTGCGCGCCGGTATTTTCTATGATCCCGCACCCGCTTCGAATCCGAAGGACACGCCCTTCAGCAATTCGCAGTATGGTCTCGGAAAAGGCGACGGCAAGCCGGACGACTACTTCGGTTTCTCCGTCGGCGCGGGCGTACTGATTCGCGACCGCATCAACCTCGACGCGGCGTACTCCTTCCGCTGGGGCAACGATGTCCGCAAGGATACATTCGCGCTGCGCGATACCGACGCCGATGTGCGACAGCACGTCCTCTATTTCTCCACAGTCATCTATTTCTAGGCCTGTTCTTGCCGGCCAACGCCGCTTTCTGCGAGTGCGCATACTCGGTCGAACAATCAGCGACCGCGGGAAGGAAGTGCGCTCAGGCATCTGCCCGGGAGAGTCGGCGGTCATGAATATTGCCCCTTTCAAAGACGAAGATCTTGAGCCGGTCATCGATCTGTCCCTGCGCGCCTGGGCGCCGGTTTTCGTCTCCATCCGTGAGGCCTTCGGCGGCGCAATCTACGACGCGCTTGTGCCCGACTGGCGCGTGAGCCAGCGGGACGCCGTGGCGTCGGTCTGCACCTCGGGCGACTACTCGGTTTGGGTCGCGCTGGACGGTGATCAGGTGCAGGGCTTCGTCGCGGTGAAGTTTGACCATGAAGAGAAGCTGGGCGAGATCTACATGATCGCCGTCGACCCCGGCGCGCAACAGCGCGGCATCGGCGTCGCGATGACCGAATTCGCCGTAGAGCGCATGCGCGAAGCCGGGATGTCCGTGGCCATGGTGGAGACGGGCGGCGACCCGGGCCATGGTCCCGCGCGCCGCACCTATGAAAAGGCCGGATTCGACCTCGTTCCGGTGGCGCGTTACTTCAAGAAACTCTAGCAAGAAACCCGCGCTACAGGCGCCTAGAGCGGTTTAAGAAAAACTATACCCGCTCAGGAAACGCTTGCGTAATCGCTTGGCCTCGTCCCCCTTCGAAGGGGGTGCCCGAAGGGCGGGGGATGTGGGGTGGCATTCATGGCTGCGGACAGTCAGCAGATCTGCAATGCAACATCCCCCTTGATCCCCCTTCAAAGGGGGACAAGAAGGCGTACTGTTGAATCCAAGAGTGCATGTACACCGCAAGCAAATGCGGGTACGACATTACTTAAGACGCTCTAGAGATCGTCGGAGGAGGTGATCTCGTAACGGTAGCCCTGTTCCGTGAGGAAGAGCTGGCGCTTGACGCTGTAGTCCTGATCGCAGGTATCGCGGGAGACCAGCGAGTAGAAGCGCGCGATGGTGCTGGAGTCACTCTTGGGCCGGAGAATACGGCCGAGCCGCTGGGCTTCTTCCTGGCGCGAACCAAAGGTGCCGGAGACCTGAATCGCGACGTTTGCGTCGGGCAGGTCGATGGCAAAGTTCGCTACTTTCGACACGATGAGGAACTTAATTTCCCCGGTCCGGAAGGCCTTGTAGAGTTTCTCGCGTTCCTTGGTGCCCGTGCGGCCAGTGATGATCGGCGCGTCGAATCGCTTGGCCAATTCCTTGAGCTGATCCAGGTACTGCCCGATGATGAGGACGTTGTCGTCCTTGTGCCGCTGCGCGAGCAGTTCGCAGATCTGGCCCTTGACCGGATTCGTTGAAGCGATGCGGAACTTGCCGCGCTTGTCGGAGGTGACATAGCGGTAGCGGACGTCGTCGGGCAGGGGGACGCGCACTTCAGTACACAGGGCCTGCGCGATCCAGCCCTGCTTTTCGAGCACCTTCCAGGGGACGTCGTACTTCTTCGGGCCGATCAGACTGAAGACATCTTCCTCGCGCCCGTCCTCGCGGACCAGCGTGGCCGTGAGGCCCAGGCGGCGCCGCGCCTGTAGCGAGGCCGTCGCACGGAAAACCGGTGCTGGCAGGAGGTGGACCTCATCATAGACGATCAGTCCCCAACGGCCTTCATCGAAGAGGCTGAAGTGCATGAAGGGGCTGTCCTTGGCCTTGCGGTAGGTCAGCACCTGGTAAGTGGCGATCGTGATCGGCTTGATCTCTTTCGTGTCGCCGCTGTACTCGCCGATGTCCTCTTCGGCGATGGTCGTCTTGTCGAGGATCTCGTTCTTCCACTGGCGCAACGCCACGGTGTTCGTCGTGAGCACCAGCGTGTGCATGCGCACCGTGGTGATTGCGCCGATGGCGACGACGGTCTTTCCCGCGCCGCAGGGCAAGACCACCACACCGCTACCGCCCGCATTGGAGCCGCCTGCGTGGAAAGCGTCTACCGATTCCTTCTGATACTTGCGCAATCCGAATTCACGCCCGCCCAAGGTCTGCGGACGCAGCCGCACATCCAGCGGTGCGCCATCGGCATAGCCCGCAAGGTCCTCGACCGGGAAACCGATCTTGATGAGCGCGCTCTTCACATTGCCGCGATCCGCCGCACTCACGAAGATGCGCTTCATGTCCGGGGAACCGGTCACGTACTCCTGGAGCGCCTTGTTGTTCAGCAGCTCCATGATCAGCATGGTGTCGTCGCTTTCGAGCACCAGTCCGCCGTCTTCGCCGCGGTACAGCTTCAGGCGGCCGTAGCGCTCGATGTTGTCGTCGATCTCCGCAATGATGTTTTGCGGGATGTCGTACTTGCTGTACTTCTCCAGCCCGTCCCGGATTTCCTTCGCGGACATGCCGGCGGCCGCGGCGTTCCAGAGCGAGAGCGGCGTGAGCCGGTAGGTGTGGATATGCTCCGGCGACTTGACCAGCTCCGCAAATCCGGCGAGGCAATCGCGGGCATCTTCGAATGCAGGCCCGTCCGTCTCCAGAAGAATGGAGCGGTCCGACTGCACGATCATCGGCTTGAGATTAAGATCTGACATGGCGAGGGAGTGTAACAAAATATGAACAAGCGTGCACCACGTGCGCCGTGGGGACACGCCACGAATCGGCGCCTCCGGCTGGAATTCTTTTGCCCCGCCCCGTGTATTTGGTAGATTCAGGCCCTGTACGCGAAGAAAATAGGGGGCGGGTGACACCGTTGTGACCCCTTGCGAGAATATACAGGTCAAATCTGCAGCGATGAATTCTCAGGTGATTTCCATGCGATACGCTATTGTGCTTCTTGCGCTTGTGGTGGGGGCCGCGCTGCCCGCCGCGGCCCAGTTCGGAATGACCGGGCCGTCACTCACCTATAGCACGGCCACGGAATACGCG
>JAUIKJ010000341.1 GCA_030430835.1 Candidatus Hydrogenedentota bacterium | reverse complement strand
CCTCGCCGCGGCGCCGCAGATGCAAGCGCCAGAGATTCAGCAGGCCCTGCTGTCGTGGGGACCGGGGCGATACGATGCGCGCTTCAATCAGGATGGACTCAGCGACCCCAGCGTGATTCCGCCCGCCTATGGCCTCGAGAACACCGAACTCTCAACCTTCACCGGCGACGGTGACATCTCCTATTGGAATGCTTATGTCGCGGTAACGCAGATGGGGGGCCAGGGCAACTTCAGTGATCCGCGAATCGGCGTGGACATCAAGCACAGCCCCGATCAGGTCACGGGCAAGCTGGCGGCGCTTCGCGCCTATCAACACGCACTGCCGGTACCCTCGGCACCCGATGGCTCCTTCGATCCCGCCGCCGCCGAACGTGGCAAGGCGGTATTCAATGGCCCCGGAAAGTGTGTCCTGTGCCACAGCGGCCCCGGATTCTCCAACGAGTTCCTGCTTCCGCCCAACGCCGTTGGCACCGACCCCCTCCATGCCGAACGCAGTGCGACCGGCGCGTACCGCCCTACGCCACTCCGCGCACTCCAGTTCCACGCCCCGTACTTTCACGACGGCAGCGCGGGTTCACTGGATGAGGTCGTCGCACATTACGACAACCAGTTTCTTCTGGATCTGAACCCCGATCAGAAGGCCGATCTTGTCGAGTACCTGAAATCCATCTAAGCGCCCCAGGAACGCTGGCCTATCGGCATGACCCGCACTCCCAGGGGTCGACGCCGCTCCCCTCGGCCACGCCCGTCGCAAACGCGCGACGGGCGTGGTGCCTTTGATTACGATACGGACATGGATTGTACTGGGGGCAGTCGCTCGCCAACGCCCGCATGCGCTATGCTTATGGTCGGTGCAACATCCGGACGGAACGGCGCGTCTTCGTTCCCCTCGCATCGTCCCGGCCGAACAGTTGCGCATGCTGCCCCGGAGTGGTGATGAGCGTATCCCCTGACACCCCCCATCCGATTGATTGCCTCGGGCGCGCCATGCACGACCTGCGTATCTCGGTGACGGACCGCTGCAACTTCCGGTGCACCTACTGCATGCCGGAAGAAAAGTATGGGGAGCACTATCAGTTTCTACCGCGCGAAGCGCTCCTGAGCTTCGAGGAGATCGCCTGCGTGGCGCGCGCGGCGGCCGCGCTGGGTGTGCAAAAACTGCGGATAACAGGCGGCGAGCCCCTCCTCCGCAAGGACCTCCCTGAACTCGTCGCCATGCTGCACCAGATTCCCGGGATCGAAGACATCGCACTCACGACCAATGGGGTGCTCCTCCCCCGCTTCGCGGCGGCTCTCCGTGCCGCGGGCCTGCATCGTGTCACGGTCAGCCTGGACGCGATGGACGACAACACCTTCGCGACGATGAACGGCGGACGGGCTACCGTACGCGACGTGCTGGACGGTATCGCGGCGGCCCAGGCCGCGGGCTTCGACGCAATCAAGGTCAATGCCGTCATCGAAGGCGGAACGAACGATCAAGAGGTCCTCCCACTCGCGGAACATTTCCGCGGCAGTGGCGTGGTGATACGTTTTATTGAGTACATGGATGTAGGCACGCTGAACGCATGGGACCGGAGTCGTGTCGTGTCGTCACGGGAACTCGTGGAACGCATTGGCGCTCGGTTCGCGCTGCGGCCGCTCGGCGCAAACTATCCCGGCGAAGTGGCCGCACGCTACGCCTATGAGGATGGAGCGGGCGAGGTGGGCTTCATCTCTTCCGTCTCCCAGCCTTTCTGTGGCGGCTGCACACGCCTGCGCCTGTCCTCAGATGGCGCACTCTACACCTGCCTCTTTGCCACCGCCGGCACCGACCTCAAGGCGCCGTTGCGTGCGAATGCGACAGACGCGGACCTGCGCGATATACTGACGGGGGTGTGGCACGCACGCCGCGACCGATACTCGGAGATGCGCGCGGCGCAGCGTACGAGCCGGCCGAAAGTCGAGATGTATCACATTGGAGGCTAGATGTTTTCCCACGTAGACGATCAAAACCGGCCGGGCATGGTCGATGTCGGCGCGAAGACAGTGACCGAGCGTGTCGCCCACGCACGCAGCGTGGTCGTACTCCCGGCGGAAGCCTTCGCCGCCTTGAACGACGGCGACATCCAGACGAAGAAGGGGCCGGTCTTTCAAACCGCTATCCTCGCCGGTACCATGGCCGTGAAGAAAACGAGTGACCTGATTCCCCTCTGTCATCCAATCCCGCTGGATGGGTGCAAATTCAACATCGAAGCGCGGGAAAACAATGAGGTCTGGGTCGACTGCACCGCACGCGCCACGCACAAGACCGGCGTGGAAATGGAGGCCCTTACCGGTGCCAGTGTCGCCGCGCTCACCATCTACGACATGTGCAAGGCCTTCTCTCAGAATATCGTGATCCGCGACACGCGCCTGATCGAGAAGCGCGGTGGAAAGAGTGACTATGTCCGAAACGAAGACGCTTAATGTGCAGTATTACGCCGTGCTCCGCGAGGAGCGTGGCGCGTCGGAAGAACGCCTGGAAAGTACGGCCGCAACCGCCGGCGCGCTCTACGAATCCCTGCGCAACCAACACGGCTTCTCGCTTGAGGCGAAGCAGCTTCGGGTCGTCGTCAACGAAGACTTCCGCCCCTGGGATACGCCCCTGGCTTCGGGCGACACCGTCGTCTTTATCCCGCCGGTGGCTGGAGGCTGATCATGTTTGCCCTGCGCGATACGCCGATCGACCCCAACGCCCTGACACGCGATCTGGCCGACGCACGCGCCGGTGCCTGCGCCACCTTCGAGGGGTGGGTGCGCGATCACAATGAGGGCCGGGCGGTACACCGCCTGGAGTACGAGGCCTATCCGGCCGTCGCCGTGACAGAGGGCACCCGCATTCTGGAGGAGGCGGTTCAGAAGTTCGGCATTGCCCGCGCGGCCTGCACGCACCGCACAGGCGCGCTCGCCATCGGTGATTGTGCGGTATGGGTCGGGGTGTGTTCGCCGCATCGTGCCGAGGCCTTCGCGGCCTGTCACTATATCATCGACGAGGTTAAACACCGCGTGCCCATCTGGAAGAAGGAGCATTACACCTGTGGCGACTCGGGCTGGGTCAACTGTGAACGCTGCGCCACTCACGCCCACGATCACACAGCAACCAATCTGACCGAGGCGGCATTCTACGCCAGACAGGTCAATCTGCAGGAGGTCGGTGCGGCGGGGCAGCAGCGCCTGCGCGAGGCACGGGTGCTCATCGTCGGTGCGGGCGGACTGGGCTGTGCGGCACTGCAGTACCTCACGGCCGCCGGTGTGGGCACAATCGGCATCTGCGAGCCCGATACCCTTGAGGCAAGCAACCTGCACCGCCAGCCGCTCTACACCCCCGCAGATCTTGGAAAGCCGAAGGCGACCCGCGCCGCGGAAGCCATGCGTGCATTGAATCCTTTCGTCACAATCGAGGCGCATCCGGACCCCGTCACCCACGAGAATGCCGCGTCGCTGCTCGCACTCTACGACACCATCCTCGATTGTACGGACAACTTCGAGACCAAGTTCCTCCTGAACGACGCCGCGGTACGCCACAAGAAGCGTCTCGTGCAAGCGAGCATCTACCAATACGAAGGCCA
>JAUIKJ010000340.1 GCA_030430835.1 Candidatus Hydrogenedentota bacterium | reverse complement strand
TGCGATAGCGCTCCAGCTCGCCCGCGTCGAAGACCGGCATCTCGCCGGTGCGCAGGGCCTCCAGCAGGTCGATGGCGATGCGCGCCATCTCCTCCGGCGTCGGATCGTTGCCGCGCGGATCGGGCTCCGCCGCCACCGGCCGCTCCGGGAACAGCGCCTTGCGCTTCGGAAAGAACTCCGCGCAGAGCCGCGCGCGGTCCAGCCGCACCGCATCCGGTATCCGTTCCGCGCGGTAGATCGGCCCGAACCACGCCGCATCCGCCCCGCCAAAGGCCCCCGCCAATTCGTCGAAAAAGGTATTCGTTACCGTCGTATTCGATCGGGGTTCGAAGAGCGTTACCAGCCGGTGCTTCGGCCAGCGCGACCGCGCCGCCGCAATTGTCTCCCGGATCGCCGTCGGATGGTGCGCGAAGTCGTCCACGAAGATCTTGTCCTCCGCCTCCAGAAACACCTCCATCCGCCGCCGCACCCCGCGGAACGATTCCATCCCCGCGCGCACCGCGTCCGCCGAAGCGCCCAGTGTCCCCGCGACCGCCGCCGCCGCCAGCGCGTTCTGGTGGTTGTGTTGCCCCGGCATCGGCGGCGTGAAGGTCGTCCAGCGCGCGCCCTGCCGGTACACCGTCAGGGTCCCGTCCGCGAACGCACCGCGCCAATGCGCGTCCGCCGCAAAGCCATAGGTCACCGCGTTGCTGAAGGCGTGGGGGAGCAGCGTCGCGGCGCGGTTGTCCGCGCAGGCGAGCAGCCAGCCGTCCGCCGGGATCTGGCGGAGCATCCGCTGGAAAGCGAGATCGATTTCATCGAGGTCGCGGTAGATGTCGCCGTGGTCGAACTCCATCGCGGTGACGACGGCGATCTCCGGGATGTAGTGGAGGAACTTCGCGCGTTTGTCGAAGAAGGCGGTGTCATATTCATCGCCCTCGATGACGAAGGGCGCGCCCTCCGCACCGAGGCGCGCGGAGTGATCGAAGCCGAGCGGCTGTCCGCCGATAAAGTAGCCGGGGTCGAGACCGCAGGCGGCGAGCACGTGGGCGGTGAGCGCGGTAGTGGTGGTCTTGCCGTGGGTACCGCAGATGGCGACGGGACGGCGTGTGCGGAGGACATGTTCCTTGAGCCACTCGGGCAGGCTCATGTAGCGCATGCGCCGCGCAAGTGCCGCTTCGACCTCGGCATTGCCGCGGCTGAGCACGTTGCCGAGGAGGACAATGTCTGGGTTCCAGTCGAGGTTTTCGGCGGCATAGCCTTCCGCGACGGGAACGCCGAGAGCGGCGACCATATCGGAAGTGGGGGGGTAGAGCGGGTTGTCGCTGCCGCGGACTTCCCAGCCCGCCTCCAGGGCGAGGCGTGCGCCTGCGACCATGGCGGTGCCGCCAATACCGGATAGGTGTAGGGATGGCTTTTTCATCGGCATAGTGTAACGCAGAATGACGGCTGCCCGCCTTCCGACGATGTAGTGCCGCCGCCCCAAAACGTATGGTGTTGACGCGCACAGCATTGAACGGGGACGCGCGATTCCGTGCCACCTGTGGAGGGGGATCGTGGTGGGCTGACTTCATTTAGGCGTTGAAACGAATATATGGGTGAGCTTGGGGGCTGCTTGTCGCGCCTGCGTAGTGCCTCGATACCCGCCAAGGAGCTCAACAAATGAACCCTATTGCAAGCCATGAATCCGCTACGGTCCCCGCATTGCCGGTCGCGGTCTCACTTTTCTTGATGCGGCTGGGGGTCTTCGCGGTGATGGGGATCTGGACCCTCGACAAGATCCTGAATCCCGCGCATGCCGCGGCGGTGTTCAAGACCTTCTACATGGTTCCGGGGCTGGGTGCCGCGGCGGCGGTGGGCATCGGTATTGCGCAGGCTGTGGTGGTGCTGTGCTTTTTGGCGGGGGCTTTCAAGACGGTAAGCTACAGCGTTGTGCTGCTCATGCACACGGTTTCCACGCTCAGCACTTTCGGGCGATATCTGGATCCCTGGTCGGAGCATAACCTGCTTTTCTTCGCGGCGTGGCCGATGCTCGCGGCACTCATCGCGCTGTTCATGCTGCGTCGCTACGACACGATTCTGAGCTTCGACAGCTGGCGCGGACGGAAACGGGCGAATCTGGTGCGCACCAGCGTCAGCCCAGTTGCGGGTGTGTAGTCTACTCGATACCCAAGGCGGAGGCGCCCGGGGCCGGCGCTTCTGCACCAGCACGCACACAATCGAAGCACCCGATGATGGCTTCCGCTTGACCTGAGTGTTGTTTGAACGTTACATACTAAGACCGTGAATGCCGAACCCGCCAAGACACCTCGCCCCACCCTCACCGGCCGCAACACCGTCGCCCCCGCCGTGCAGCGCCTCGTCGAACAGGGCCACCTCATGCCCGGCCAGCGCATCCTCTGCTTCGGCTGCGGCCGCGGTGCCGACGTCTCCTGGCTGCGCATCCGCAAGTACAAGGCCGAGGGCTACGATCCCCACCCGCCCTACGGCTACGACAAGATGCCCGGCGGGCTCTTCGACGTCGTCCTGCTCGTCTACCTCATGACCCGCCTCAAGACCGACGACCGCCGTCGCGAAACCATTCAGAAGGCCTTCCGCAGCGTGCGCCCCGGCGGCCGTCTCGTCGTCGCCTCACGCAATTTCGACAACTTTATCGCAAATGCCGATCGGCCAACGGCCGCCGACCATCTCCGCGCCATGCTCCCGGAAAGCGAGTTCGACGCATTCGACGTGCCCGACAACCTCGCCGCCGGCAAGGGCATCTGCATACTCGCGCGCCGCGCCGGCGTCTACCGGCCCCAAAACCCCTACACCTGGGTCGACGATCCCGCCGAGGCCGAGGCCGTCTGTGCCCGCCTCCAGCGCGAAGCCCGCATCGGCCTCGACGTAGAGACCACCCTCGACGAACCCCGCACGCTCTGCACCGTTCAACTCGGCACGGCGGACCACACCTACCTGCTCGACGCCCTCGCCCTCAAGGACCTCAGCCCGCTCAAGCGCCTCATGGAAGACGACCGCGTCGAGAAGATCATCCACAACGCCTTCTTCGAAGAGCAGATGCTCGGACAGAACCACATCCGCATCCACAACATTATGGACACCCTCATCGCCTCGCGGAAGAAACATAAGAAGAGCGGCATCGACGGCGGCCACAAGCTCGGCGAAGTCTGCGAGCGCGAGCTCGGCATCCATATGGACAAGGCCCTTCAGACCTCCGACTGGACCGAACGCCCCCTCAGCGCCGCCCAACTCGACTACGCCGCCGCCGACGCGGAAGTCCTGGTCCGTCTCTACGACGTCTTCCAACCCCCCGAGCCCCCACAGCCCATGGAACTCTTTACGGAAGAATAGGGGGCCGCGCGCCTACCGAGGCCATCCGGCGTCCACGCACTCCTGAAACCGCTCCAGTGTGTAAGTGGTCTAGGCATCGTTCAATTGGCCAACCACGGATCCGGATTCCTCATGTTCCATTCCTTGCTCCTGCTTGCGGGCGCCCTGATTGCGGCTGCCGACGAACCCGAAGCCTGCACCCTCAAGGCCGACGCCACCCTCAACATCTACTGCAACAACGTCGGCATCTTTCCCGCCTACCTCTGGGAGAATGTCCCCAA
>JAUIKJ010000339.1 GCA_030430835.1 Candidatus Hydrogenedentota bacterium | reverse complement strand
CGACGCCGAGGTTGTTCACGCCCCACCAGGAGAAGGCCACCCACATGGCGAGGATGATCGCGCCGGCATTCACGCCGAGGTCCAGAATGTAGCGGCCCATCTTCGCATGGAGGATGATGAGACTCCAGATACAGATCAGCAGCGCACCGTTCTCCTTCGGGTCCCAGCCCCAGAAGCGGCCCCAACTGTCGTTGGCCCAGATGCCGCCGAGGATCGTGCCCACCACGGAAAAGAGCAAGCCGAAGCAGAGCACGCCATAGACCATTCGGGTGATGGTGCGGTAGAAGTTTCTGTCGCTCTTCTTGAAGCCGACGAGCTTGCCCAGGATGTAGATGTGTGCGATGGCACCGGAGAGCATGCCCGCGGCATAGCCGACGTTGATGATCGTGACGTGCGTTGCCAGCCAGAAGTTCGTGTCGAGTACCGCGATCAGGCTGGGCATCGTGTCGACGCCTTCCTTCGCTTCGTAGCGGAAGGAGACGAACATGCCCGCGACCCCAAGGAAGGCGGCCACGGCGATGGCGATGCGCTGCCTGTTCATGAACTCGATCAGCAGCCCGATGACCACGGCCGTCGCCGTGATAAACAGCACCGTCTCGTACAGTGTGGACACCGGCGGGCGACTGCGGATGATGCAGCGCAGGGTAATGCCGACGATCAGGAGCACGGTCGGCGCCATAACGGCGACGGGGGTGATGTAGCGGTGGAGGAACCGCGCGTTGGGCGCGAGCCAGGACAGCGCAATCAGGATAAAGCTGAAGACATAGAGGTAGAGCGCGTACCAAAGGTATTGCGCCTTGTAGTAGTGCACTTCCAGGGGAACCTTCGAGTACTCGCCACGGGATTCCGCCGCCCCCACCGCTTCGCGGTGGAAATCCGCCAGTGCCGCGAGGAAGGCCTGCGGCTCGTCGCGCAGCACGGGGAGCTGCTCCAGCTTGGCGAGCAGTTCGATTCGTTCGTTGCCCGCGCCATGCGGATCGATGGCCGCGGCCATGACATCCGCCGGCGACCGCCAGACCTTGTCCTCCGGATCCGAGGGCGGGAAGAGCGCGAGGGCCTGCGCGGAGCGCGTGGCGGCTTCCAGTTCCTCCAGCATCCGGCTGATCGCGGCCACTTCCGCGTTCAGCGCCTCGGGGTTTTGCTGTACGTTCTGGTCCTGGCGCAGCATGCCGAAGATCTTCGGCATGCGATCCACGGCAACACTGAGCGGTACGCCCCCCTCTTCCGGGAACGCAGCGGCCACCTGCGTATCGCCTGTTACCGTGAAGCGGCGGAAGGCGAAATCAAAGTAATGTGTCACCGTCTCGAAGAGGAAGACATTGCTGGCCAGGTTCATGATCATCGACTCGACCGGCGCGCGTTCATTTGCATCCTTGTTCGAGTACTCGCCGGCAAGCTGAAAGAGTTTGGCGCGGCCTTCGCTCAGTTCCGCGTAGGAATAGCGATCGCGCTTCTCGTCGTGGGTCGGGATCTCGATCGCCTCGATTACGGCGACGTTGTCCACCACGAAATGCTTCCAATCCTGTACTTTTTCGGGATAGATCAGGCAGGTGAGAAACCAGTCGAGGTGGTCAAGCTTCGCGCCACTCTCGTGATCGAAAGAGCGCTTGCCATTTAGCTTGAGCAGGGTGAACTGCGCGAAGGTGTCGAGGGGTTTCACGCGCCCGTCGTCCTGCACGGGCAGGGTTTCGAAGAGCGCGCGAGCGTCGTCGCTCCACTCGGGCAGGTCATCGGCCGCGAAGGCGGCGAGGGGCGCCACCAGCGCGGCAATCAGGATCAGGGACAGGCTTCTCATGCGGGACGCCTCCGGTTTTCAGCGCGAAGATAGCTGAACAGCTTTTGTCCAAAGTGAATCATCAGGCCCAGCGCGATGATGTAACACGAATACTTGGGCCATTGGTCGGCAGGGTTGTTGACCACGGCGAAGGTCGAGAAGAGCGGGTCGCCCGGGCGGGCGTCCTGCGGACCCCACGAGGCCTGGAAGAAAGTATAGCCCTGGTGACGCAGCGGCTCGTTCATCTTGATGTGGATGCGGCGTTCCGAAGCATTCTCGATCTTTGTGACCTCACTCTCGAAGTTCGCCGCCATCGACGTGCGCGGGTGCAGATCCCGAATAAACTTGTCCAGGCGTATGGTGAAGGGAACGGGGAATTCCTTGTGGGCAAGGTCGATTGCATAGTCGGCTCCATCGACGTTGACCTTCCACGGCATGACAGACAGCCCCCAGAGCAGGGCGTCGTGCGCCTCCGGCTGCGGCGTCTTCTCAAGCACCGTGACGGTGACGCCCGCAACGTTGCGCTCTGCTTCCTTCTCCAGGTCGTGCGGTTCCAGCATCACACCGTCGATGCCCATGGCCATCACTGGCGGTGCCGGCTGCGGCCAGCTGTTCTTCATAAAGCCGGCCAGGTGCAGGTCGAAGGGCAGATCCGGCGATTGGAAGACCCGGCGCTCCTCGATGCCCATGTCCTGGAACTGGTCCCCGTGAATCGTGAAGCGCTTGCCGCCTTCCTTCATCTCGGTGATCGTGATCATCCAGTCGTAGTAGCTGTCGAAGTTGTCGGCCTGTTCCCCCTCATAAAGCGTCATGTGCCCGCTCGTGGAGAAATGGTAGGTCACGAAACCGGAGAGCACCAGGAACATGATGCCACCGTGGGCAATCAGCATGCCGGGGCGCCGCCATTCCTTGCGCACCCGGATAATCGCGCCGCAAAGCATGTTGATGAAGAGCAGCACCATCAGCAGGTACACGCCGGGCAAGGGCAGTGGCAGCGTGGTGTTCGGGCCGATGTGCAGATCATGCACCAGCCAGATGGATTCAAAGTATTTTTTCTGGACCTCAAAGAGGCCGTGGGATACCTGCTCCAGCGTGCCGAAGAAGGTCAGCAGCAGCATGAAGAAGAGCAGCACCACGGCGAAGGCATAGGACGCCAGAAAATCGAAGGCGCGTTTTGGAAGACTCTTTTGCATTAGGCGCCTCGCTGTAGGGATTCACAGAAGCGGACGAAATTGTCTCGCTGCGCGCTCACGACCGCGGCGGGTCCGGTCATCTTCACGAAGACCGACTGCCCCTCGACCGTGGCAATCGCGCCCAGCAGTTTCTGTTCTTTTTGCATCTCACCGGACATGCCGGTGAAGTCGCCATCGACCTCTACCATCGGCGCCGTATCGCCCAGCACCTGGAGCTTCGGCAACGCGGCGATGGCCTCCGGCGTCAGGGGGTTCTGCCCCATCTGTCCGACCCAGCGGTTGATGTTCGCTTCCACGCCGCCAGCGGCACCGGGCAGCACGGCAATGTAACATTCCGCACCGTCGATGTTGTAGGTCACCGCGCGCATCATGCGGTCGGCCGCCTTTTCCCAGCCTTCCGGCGCGGTCCACAGCATGGTCGCGGGATCAAAGGTGCCTGTTGCCGCGAGATCCGGATGGCCCGCGGGCAGGCCCGGCGTCATCTCCGCCGGCGGGATCTCCGGGTGGTCGGCCGGGACGACGGTGGCGTCGCGCGCGTGCTTGGCGCGGGTCAACATCGCGAACGGGCACTTCATCGGGGGCTCCGGCGTGGTCGACGCGCGAGATAGCGCGGCGCCGCGGGGCTGTCAGGGGAGACGCCGCAGCCGCGCGAGCAGC
>JAUIKJ010000338.1 GCA_030430835.1 Candidatus Hydrogenedentota bacterium | reverse complement strand
GGAGAAGATAGAAAAACCGCGGTAGCGATTCTGTCACGCTACCGCGGTCGATACAAATTGGAGTGGGGGACTAGAGCGAGCTATAGGCCTTCTGCCAGGGCGTGTCCGGCTCGGAAGCAAGTTCCTTCTCCGCCAGCGCCAGCACCTTCTCCTCGAAGCCTTCCACACGGGAGCTGAAGACCATGTCTTCGATCTCAGCCTTCGTGCGATCCGGGAATTCTTCGGTGTAACCCCAGCGCGGCGTTTCGCTGTCGCCAAGATTCTTGTAGATACCGACGTTCTTGCCGTCCAGCGTGCGGTAGTACACGGCCCAGTTGCCGCGCATCAGGCACTCGGCCCACTTCCGTACGGTGTTACCGAACTGATCCTTCACCGCGAGCCGGGCGAAGAAGTATTCCTCACCCGCGCCGATCGCCAGCTCCTTAAGGTACAGGTCGGTGTATTCGTTCATGAGCGCCGGGGTCACCCAGTTCGTCTCGGAGAGACGATCACGCAGCGATTCCACCGCCGCGACGCGTTCGGTATGGTTGTATTTCTCCGGCGTCAGTGGGATGCCCTCGGCCACCTGAATGTACAGGCGGTCAATGGCATGACCCAGCGCGTCCTTGCTCGCGATGCGGCGCTCGTTGGCAACTTCCAGTTCGCCCACGTGCCCCGTGAGACGATCCACTTCCGCAATCAAACCGCGCTGACGCGCCTGGATGATCGCGGTCTCGTTCTGCAGATCTTCGAAGAGCTTCTGCGCGCTGAGGAATTCTTCGGTCTTCAGCGAAAGGTCGTTCTCCACGGCATCGAGCTCGCTCGTCGCCGCGGCGATGTCCGCATTCAGTTCCTCAAGCTTCGGACGGTTCTCGTTCAACTCGGCGAGCACCTGATCCATGTCATTGCGCAGCTTTGCCAATTCCTCGGGCGACATCTGGTTGGCGCCCTGGTTGGCACGGCCCTCAGCCGCCTTCACTTCCATCTCAAGCCGGTTGACGTCGTTCTTCAGAGAAGTGACCTCACCCTTCAGTGGCGTCGGAATCGGCAAGTAGCCCTCGACAAAGGGGCCCGCGACTATGCCGATAAGGAGCGCGACCACTGCGGCAATCGCGATGCCCGCACCGCCACCACGCTTCGGGGGCGGGGCCGCACCGGCACCGGTCGTCGCCATGGCGTGCAGGTCGGTATCGGGGGAGAAGTCGGGCGGGGGCGTGCCGGCATCGAAGCCGCCGCCGCCACCCATGCCGCCGCCGAAGCCACCCGGATCGAATCCACCACCGCCCACCGCACCGCCATCACCGCCGCCAAACATCGGCGTTTCCATGGCTTGCGTGGGGGAGGGGGTATCGACACTCGCGCTGAAGCCCGCGTCGCCACCGCCGAAGGCGCTGTCGAACATGGGCGTGTCTACGTTCGATTCCGGACCCGGACCAATCTCCGGCGTCTCCGGTGAAAAATCACTATCGGCCGCGAGATCCTGGAATCCCGCACCGCCACCCGAACCCGCGGCCGGCGTGTCCAGCGGCGACCCGGACGAGAAGGTGTCCTTCACGTTGCTGCTGAATCCACCCGATGAGCCGCCCGTCGGGTTGGGCGTATCGACATCGATATCGCTGATCGCCGGCAGGTCGCCATCGGAATCCGACGGCGTACCGACGGACTCGGAGTCAAAGCTGCCCAGCGGCGGCAGGCCGCCATCCGATCCCAGACCGCCCTGCGAATCGAAATCGCTCAACGGGGGCAGATTGCCCAAACCCGAATCGCTTGAGATGTCTTTAATCGGTTTCTTTTCACTATCGTCGGCCATAGTCCCAACCTCCGCGGGCGTTGCAACAGTGTGCTGACACACGACTTCCAGTCAGGCGATTCTAGCATGGGTCCCGAGGGGTGTCAAGAGAACTCCTGCGCCGTGCCGATACGGGGCAAGCACCTTAAATTGCTGATTTTCCAGCAGCTTGCGCGAATCAAAACCGGAGGGAAACTCGCGTCAAAACAGGGGGGAGACGTTGAAAAGTGAGATTTCCGACAGCCGACGGCCGTGATTTCCCTACAGCCCGCGGCCAGACATCATCCGGTTGACTTCAATAACCCAGCCCGGTTCCGCCTCGACTGCCTGCTGAAACGCGCCCGCGGCTTCACCGACACTGCCCAGAGCCATCAGGCACTTACCCATCTCAAAGGCCGCGAGGGAGGCTTGTCCCTTGTACATCTCGCTGCGGATAAGGCTGGCCGGAAGGCGGTAATGCTGAAAGGCGGTGAGGTAATCGCCCATCTCGTAGTACAACTTGCCGAGCGAAAGGTGCATCTCAATCTCATCCGGAGTTACCCCGGCGCTCCGCGGCTTCGACGCCTCGATAAGTTCGAGCGCCGCAAGGAAGTGCCGCGCCGCACCCGGACGATTCTCGACCAGGTCTTCATAGGCTACGGCGAGATTGAACTGGACACGACTGGATTCGGGGTTCTCCGCGAGGGTCTGCCGGAAGAGACGCACGTTGTCGTGCCAGTCCGCATTCCGTTGAATCGTCAGGACGCTGAACAGCAGGCACAGTCCCGCCGCGGCGATCACCGGTGCCGGGCGCAGTACGGGCACACGTCCAGCCAGCAGCCAAGCCGCCTCGGCCAAAGCCCACCAGAATCCGGCCATCGGCACATACATCCAGTGTTCCGCCATCGGCGCGTTGAGCGGGAAGATGCCAGAGATCGGGATCCAGGCCGCGATGAACCACGCGAGGCCCATGGCGATGCGGGGGTGCCCCAGACGCAGCGCGGCACCAAAGCCCACCCCCACGGCAATCAGCAACACCACACCAATCCCGGCCGTCCACAGGGGCGTGCCGGCCAGGGTCTGCTCCATGTGCAATCCGGTCGGCAGGAACAGCCGCTGAATATAAAAGGTAAAGGCCTGGCAGGTCTCCACAAGCCGCTGCCCCATCGGCGCCGCGATACTCTCCTGTGTCGCGTTGAAGCGCAGCACCGTGGCGCGCAAGGCGACATACCCGACGAGGATCACCACCGCCGGGATCGCAAACTGGAGCCGTGCCCAGCGCGGGCGACCCGATTCACCGGATGCGGTATCGCCGCGCAACAGCAGCAGTGCCACCAGTAACACGGGGAAAATTAGGGTGGACTCCTTGCTCAGAAGACCGGCCGCAAACAGAATGCAACCGATCCCAACCTGCAGCCAGCGCCCTGCGCCTGCGCCCGAAGCGAGGGTGAAGAAGAGGCCGAAGAACACGAAGGCGCCGGACATCATGTCCGCCCGGCCACTGATATACGCCACCGCTTCCGTGTGCAGCGGATGCACCACGAAAAGCAGGGGTACCGCCGCCTGCACGAAACGTGGCGCACCCAGCCGGGCGAGCAACAGCAGCAGGCCCAGCGCTGCCGCGATGTGCCAGGCAAGACTCTGCAGGTGAAACACGAAAGGCTTCAGATCGGGATAGCCGCCAGCCGCCGTCGCGTCCCGCTCGGGATCGAAGGACAGCAGGTAGTCGGCCATGAACGTGACCGACAGCCCCATCGCATCGGCGAGCTCCTTCATGGCGTGCTTCATGATCGAGTGCCGGTCGGCCATCGCCAGTGCGTCGTCGTAGCGGATGTTCAGCTCGTGCTGGCCGCGACCCCACTCGCCCTTGGCGCTCTC
>JAUIKJ010000337.1 GCA_030430835.1 Candidatus Hydrogenedentota bacterium | reverse complement strand
ATCGCCACCCCGTTTGTAGACCCATAGCCCAATCAGTACGGCCAGTGGCATGGCCGTCCAGACGGAAAGCACACTCTCCGGGTAGATCGAAAAGATGACGGCGATGACGAGGCCGAAGATGCCCAGCACCACGGTCAAGGCGAAGAAGAGAATCAACAGGAAGAGGACGCGCGCGCGGGTATCGATCATACGCCCGGCTACGTCGCCGATGGTTTGGCCGCGGGAACGTAACGAAACGACGAGCGCGCCGAAATCGTGTACGGCGCCGATGAAGATCGAGCCAACAAGAACCCAAAGCAGGGCGGGAAGCCAGCCCCAGAACACGGCGATCGCCGGGCCGACGATGGGGCCGGTACCGGCGATTGAGGTGAAATGGTGCCCGAACACCACCGACTTGCGCGTGGGTACAAAATCCACACCGTCTTTTAGTTCGTGGGCGGGTACAAGGGCGTCTGGATTGAGGTTGAATATCTTCCGCGCGAGAAAGCGCCCGTAGGTGTTGTAGGCGACGATGAAGCCCACGAACGAGGCTATCGCGATCAAGACCGTGGTCATAAGTGGATTCCAGTGCGTGCAGGTCCGAGAAACTCCGGTATCCTACATCATCCCGCCGATCTCGGAAAAACCCCTAGTCGCGCAATGCGGATAGCAGCGCCGGCAAGGTGGTGCCACAGGGACCCGCCAGGAAATGGTCGCTAAGCTCCGCCGTGAAATCGGTGCGCTCGATATTGCACTCAATGATCGTGGCACCGTGTTTCTTGGCGGTCACCGGCAGGCTCGCGGCCGGATACACCTGCGCGGAGGTGCCCACGATCAGCATTACGTCACACCCTTGCGCCAGCGCCTCGGCCTCGAACATGGCGTGCGGGGGGATGAGTTCGCCGAAGAGCACCACGTCCGGCTTCTGAACACCGCCGCAGTCGCAGCGCGGCGCGCCCGCACGTGGTTGATCCAGGGGCATCGGCTTGCGCACGCGGCAGGCCATACAGTGCAGGCGCCTGGCATTGCCGTGGTACTCGATAACCTTCGTGTTGCCCGCGGCCTGATGCAGGTTGTCGATGTTCTGCGTGATGACGGCGTGGAGATGGCCCAAGGTCTCCATCTCCGCCAGCGCCCGGTGACCGGGGTTCGGCGCGACGTCAAGCAGGCTGGCGCCCAGTTCGTGCCACATGGTCCAAACCCTGTCCGGATTCGCGGTGAAAGCCTCAATGGTCGCGAACTCATCCGGCGGGTAGGTCTCCCAGATGCCGCCCGGACTCCGGAAGTCGGGGATGCCGCTCTCCGTCGAGGCGCCGGCTCCCGTGAGCGCGACGACGCGCTTCGCATTGCGGATGGCCGCGGCGGCTTTCAGGACAGTGTCGCTCATTCCGCGGCCGCGACAAGCGCATCCGGCAGGGTCTCGACAAAGGCGCGGATTTCGTCGCGTACCCGGCGATAGACCGCCAGCTGCTCTTCTTCCGTTTCAAGCGCCGCCGCCAGCCGGGGCGGGTCGTCGAAGCCCACATGTACCACACGGGCACGTGCGGGAAACACCGGGCAGGTTTCGTGCGCATGCCCGCACACCGTCACGACCACGTCGAAGGCGACGTCGCGCAGGCTGTTCAGCAGCTTGCTCTGGTGGCCGGATATGTCGACCCCGGCCTCGGCCATGACTTTGACCGCGCTCGGGTTCAGGCCGTGGGTGGCGATGCCCGCCGAATAGGCGTCAATCACGTCGCCCATTAGCGCGCGGGCCCAGCCTTCGGCCATCTGGCTGCGGCAGGAATTGCCGGTGCAGAGAAACAGTACTTTCAATTTTTCGGCCATGCAATCGGGTACTCCTGGGTTGCGCCGCCGCCTAGCGTCCGGCGACCGCTTCCTTGATCATAGCGCGAAGCTGTGCGACATCATAGCTTTCGCGGCACGGAACACGCAGCAGCGGCATGCCCGCGGCCTCAAAAGCGGCGTTCAGGAATGCATCACGCGACTGCCGCGACGCTTGGCGATGGCTTCGGTCATCAAGTTCTAAACAGAACGCAATATCGAGGTTGTCGCGGCGAACGACCACGAAATCGACATGCTTGCTGGTGATGCGATTGAGGGCCGTGGTATGGGTGCTGGCGTCGAGACCGGGCGCGACACGCAAGACATCACACACGCGCACCTGGGCGAACACGCGATAGTGCGGACCACAGGCGGCGTCCAACACCGCAAGAAATCGCCGCTCCGCCGGGGTCACCAGGGTGGCTCTTCGCTGGTAGGGATAATCGCGTTTCCGGCGCCGGCCGCTGCCGGCCACGGCAAAGAGAAGCCCGACAAGCAACATCGCGCCGATCAGCCAGATGAGATTCGATGCAATCAGAAACCGCAAGGTCTCCGCGGCCACGTGCCCAACGTCCACTTAGTGTTTCGCAATCACTTCCAGGCCGCCCATGTAGGGGCGCAGCGCTTCGGGTACCACGACACTGCCATCGGCTTGCTGGTAGTTCTCCAGGATCGCCACGAGCGTACGGCCGACGGCGAGGCCGGATCCGTTCAAGGTGTGGACGAACTCCGGTTTCTTGTCGCGCTTGAAGCGAATGTTCGCGCGGCGCGCCTGGAAGTCGGCGAAGTTGGAGCAGCTGCTGATCTCGCGATAGGCGTTTTGGCCGGGCAGCCACACTTCGAGGTCGTAGGTCTTCGCGGCGGAGAAGCCCAGGTCGCCCGTGCACAGCGTAACCACACGGTAGGCTAGCCCAAGCTTTTGGAGAATTGTCTCGGCGTTGCTGGTCAGCTTTTCCAATTCGTCCCAGGAGTCTTCCGGCGTGGTGAATTTCACCATCTCCACCTTGTTGAATTGGTGCTGGCGAATCATGCCCCGGGTGTCCTTGCCATAGCTGCCGGCCTCGCTGCGGAAGCAGGGGGTATAGGCCGTGTAGCAGATGGGCAAGTCATCCGCCTTGAGAATCTCGTCGCGGTGGATGTTGGTCACGGGCACTTCCGCCGTGGGTACGAGCCAGTAATCCGTGTTCGTAAGCCGAAAGCTGTCGTCCGAAAACTTGGGCAACTGTCCGGTTCCGGTCATGCTCGCACTGTTTGCCATGAAGGGCGGAAGCACCTCCGTGTAGCCGTGCTCCCCGGTGTGCGTGTCGAGCATGAAACTGATCAGGGCACGCTCCAGCCGCGCGCCGGGACCGCGGCCGAGTACGAAGCGGCTGCCTGTGATCTTCGCGGCGGTTTCGAAATCGAGTATGCCCAGCGCCTCGCCGAGATCGACGTGATCCTTCGCCGCGAAGTCAAAGGCCGGCGGTTCGCCCCAGGTGCGCTCGACCCGGTTCGCGCTTTCGTCCTTGCCCTCGGGAACCGTGTCCGCCGGGGAATTCGGGAAGATCAGCAGTGCATCACGCAGCGCCGTGTCTACGTCGCGCACCTGCTCTTCGAGGCCGGCAATCTCTTCCTTGATGCGGCTTACTGCCGCAATGGCTTCGCTCGCGTCCTCACCGGCCTTTTTGCGCTGGCCGATTTCCTGGCTCGCCTTGTTCTGCTCCGCGCGGAGCTGCTCCATTTCATGGACCAGCTTGCGGCGCTGCGCGTCCGTAGTGAGCACCGCATCGATATCGATGTTGGCGCCGCGCTTGCGTAGCGCCTCGCGTACCGTCTCGGGTTCTTCACGAAGAAGCTTGATGTCTAACA
>JAUIKJ010000336.1 GCA_030430835.1 Candidatus Hydrogenedentota bacterium | reverse complement strand
CTTCATAGGCACGGTAGAGCGTGGCACCGAAAGTAAGGATCGTCAGGTCGCTGCCTTCCTTCACCACGGCCGCCTCGCCGAAGGGCACGCGGTAATAGTCCGTCGGCACGTCGCCGTGGAAAATTTCTGTCTGCCCGGAATAGAGCCGCTGACTCTCGAAGAAGATCACCGGATCATAGCCGCTAAGCGCGGTCGCCATGAGGCCCTTCGCATCATAGGGCGTTGCGGGGAAGACGACCTTCAACCCGGGGATGTGCGCGCAGAGCGCGGTCCAGTCCTGCGAATGCTGTGCGCCGTACTTGTTGCCCACCGACACGCGCAGCACCACGGGCATCGTGCAATAGCCGCCGGACATCGCCTGCCACTTGGCCATCTGGTTGAAGACCTCGTCGCCCGCGCGGCCGAGGAAGTCGCAGTACATCAGTTCGACCAGCGCCTTGCCGCCCTCGAGCGCATAGCCCACGCCCGTGCCGACAATGGCGGCCTCGGAGATCGGCGAGTTGAAGAGGCGCCGGTAGGGCAGGCACTCGGTCAGGCCCTGATATACCGCAAAGGCGCCGCCCCAGTCGCGGTTCTCTTCGCCATAGGCGACGAGGCGGCCGTCGTTGTAGAAGTGGTGCGCGACCGCCTCGAAGAGCGCTTCGCCGTAGGTCACCGCCTTGGTGCCCTTGAGCACCTTGCCGCTCCCGTCGAGACCGCTGCGCGACTTCTTCGCGATGGCCTGTACGCGCGGACACTCCGCGAGCGGGATCAGCACGTCGTCTTCGCGACGCAGCCCTGGAAGGGTCTCGTCGATCGTGTCGCTGTGCATCATCGCGGCAACGCCGCCGTGGATGCTGAGCGTGAGCCGCGGCGAGACCTCGGCGTCGGTCGCCAGCTTACAGGCCTTCACGACCTTGCGCGTCGCGTATTCGCGGATCGCCTGGAGTTCGTCCTCGCTCGCGATGGCATCGGCCGCCAGCTTGTCGGCGAATTCGGTGAGCGGGTCGACCTTGCGCCAGCTCTCGATCTCTTCGCGCTCGCGGTAGGACGACTGGTCGCTCGGCGAGTGGCCGCTCTGGCGGTAACACTGCACCTCGAGCAACACGGGCCCCTTGCCCGCCTTGAGCAGATCGATTTTCCGCGCGTAGGCGTCGGCCACCGCGAGCGGGTTGTTGCCGTCCACGCATTCCGCGTGCATCGCATCGGGGTTGATGCCCGCGCCGGCGCGCGCGATGGCTTCGATGCCCATCGTCTCGCCGATGGGCTGGCCACCCATGCCGTAGAAATTGTTCATGAAATTGAAGACGACCGGCAGTCCGCCGCGGAACTCCTCGTCCCACAGGCGCTGGTACTGCCCCATTGCCGCGAAGCCCATCGCCTCCCACACCGGGCCGCAACCGAGCGACGCGTCGCCGATGTTGGCTATGGTGATGCCTTCCGCCTCCTGCACCTTCTTGTAGAGCGCCGCGCCGGCCGCGATGTCCGCGCTGCCGCCGACGAGCGCATTGTTCGGGAAGATACCGAAGGGCGTGAAGAAGACGTGCATGGAGCCGCCCATGCCCTTGTTGAAGCCCTTCTCCTTGCCGAAGATCTCCGCGAGCAGGCCGTAGAGCAAGAAATCGATGCCCAGTTCTTCCTCTTCGCCCAGGGCAATGCCGTCCTTACCGCCCACCGCAAAGGGGGCCGCGCCGTTCGCACCGCCTTCCACGGTGCGCAACACCGCGCCGTCCCAAAAGGCGGTCATGATCTCCGGGAGCCCGCCTCCGGCGAGGTCTTCCACGGCGCGCAGGCCCTTGGCGATCACCTCGCCATGGCTGCGATGGCTGCCGAAGATGTGGTCGTGTACCCCCAAATGCAGGCATTCCCCGACTGCCGCAGCCTCCTGCCCGATGGACAGGTGCGCGGGTCCCGCGTGCTCGTATTGAATCCCCTGGTATTCCTGTGTCTTCTTGATGCTGTCCAGCATCGACTCGAACTCGCGAATGAGGGCCATGTCGCGGAACACGCGCAGCAGGCGCGTACGCGACAGGGTGCCGTTGGAGGCCAGTTCCTCCTTCAGCCCGCGGTTATAGGTGTTGACCGGAATGCTGCCGAGCTCAATACTGCGCGCCTTGCGCACTTCCTCGGGACGTATCATCAGGGACTTGGGCATTTCTGGGGTGCTCTCAGGTATTCTTCGGGCTTCACATCAGCAATCAATTCGGAGCGGCCATTATAGCGAATTTTCTGTGGCCGCCGAAAGCGTCGGCGACCATTCCGCCCGGCAATCCGGGCTGGACGTGGTCACCCAACCAAGCCAGGGATGCGAGCACAGCATGAACCCCGTTTACGAACTGCGACACACGACACCACTGCGATCCAGAATCGGCTACGGGCTGCTGTGCTTCGGTGTGCTCCTCGGCGGCTTTGCCGCCTCCGCACAAGACAAAGACTGGCTGTTGGACAATCGAAACTACGAAGCCACGTTCACCTTTGGTGGCGACGCATCCGGACTCGAATGGATGCGCCTCAGCAACGGCCTCATCGAACGGCGTTTTGACAAGTCGCGCAATGCCACAACCTTGAGCCTCAAGAATCTCGTGACCGGCGAAGAGATGCTGCGCGGGGTGAAGCCGGAAGCCGTCATCCGCGTGAATGGGGTGTCCTATGACGTGGGCGGGCTCAAGGGACAACCGAACTATGCCTTCCTCACGCCGGCGTGGATCGAAAACCTCAGCGTCTCCCCCACGGCCATGCGCCTGCAAGGGGTCGACTCCGGGCCCATCAAAGCGCACATCGACTGGAAGCCGGTGCGGCACCACGCGCCGGGTGCGGTATGGCCGCCGAAGGGGATCGAAGTGCGTATGGACTACGCGATGCCCGAGGGCGTCGATGTTCCCGTGACCGTGTCCGTGCACTACGCACTTTACGATGGCCTCCCCGCGATGAGCAAGTGGATTACGGTGATGAACCATGGCGACGCGCCCCTGCGCCTGGACCGCTTTACGAGCGAGATCCTGGGGGTGGTGGAGCACGGGTCCTACGTTGATGCGCGGGGCGTCCCCTTTCCCACACCCAACCTGCACGTCGAAACCGACTACGCATTTGGCGGCATGAGCCGGTTGAACGCATCGCGCCACAGCGTCCACTGGGGGCCGGACGCCGACTATGCGACCCAGGTGAACTACCAGCGTGAAACGCCCTGCCTGCTGGAAGTCCGCCCGGAGATCGGTCCGGGTGTGGACATTGCGCCGGGTGAGCCCTTCGAGTCCTTCCGCACCTACCTGCTGCTCCACGACACCACGGACCGCGAGCGCATGGGATTGGCGCAACGACGTCTGTATCGCACCATCGCGCCTTGGGTGACGGAGAATCCATTGATGATGCACGTACGCTACTCGAATCCGCGGGCGGTGCGTGAAGCGATCGATCAGTGTGCGGCCGTGGGTTTCGAGATGGCGATTCTTACCTTCGGCAGTGGTTTCGATATCGAGAACACCAGCGAAACCTATGTCGCGCAGATGCGGGAGTTGGCGGCATATGCCGAGCAGAAAGGCGTGGAACTGGGCGGTTACTCCTTGTTGGCCTCCCGCAGTATCGATCCGGAGCACGATGTCGTGATGCCGGAAGGGCTGTCCCCCACTTTCGGCAACGCCCCCTGCATCGGCAGCGCCTGGGGCGCGAACTACTTTGAGACCCTCCATAAATTCTTC
>JAUIKJ010000335.1 GCA_030430835.1 Candidatus Hydrogenedentota bacterium | reverse complement strand
CCACGAACACCGGCTTGTCGCACGCGTACAGCAGAATGTCGTCCGCCTTCTCCGGCCCGATTCCATTGAGCGACAACAGTTCGGGACGCAGTTCTTCCAGCGGCCGCCGGGCCATGCGCTTCATGCTGCCGCCGTAGTGATCCAGCAGATGCTGTGCGAAGCGCCGGATACGCTGTGCCTTCTGCCGGTAATAGCCCGACGACCGGATGGCCGTCTCGAGATCCCCCGGCGGGTGCTTTGCGATCCGCCGCGGTGACAGGAGCTTCTCGCGCTTGAGCTGGGCGATTGCCCGCTCCACGTTGCTCCACGCGGTGTTCTGTACGAGTATCGCGCCGATGGCAATTTCGAAGGGTGTCTCCCCCGGCCACCAGCCCGTTGGACCGAAGTGCGCCGCCATCCGGCGATAGATCTCTTCCAGGTCACGTTTCATCGGTGCCGTCTCATTCCAATTCCTGGCGTATACTGAAGCGATTGGAGTACCGACTGCAATGCATTCTCTCATACGAAGCGGTCTCATCGCGCTGCTTGGCCTTTCGACCGCGGCCTGCCAGAAACCGCCGGTGCCGGAAGACGCGTCAGACGCGGAAAAGCGAGCCGCGATCGAAACGCTCTACGCGGGCTACCGCGAGGACTTTCCCGGGGTGGCCGAGCTCTTCCCGGCAGAGGCCGCCGCGCTGCAAGACAAGGGCGACGCCGTGCTCGTGGACGTCCGCACGGCCGAAGAACAGGCGGTATCGCGGCTACCCGGCGCAATCACGGCGGCGGCCTTCGAGGCGCAACTGGAGGCGTACCGGGGGAAGGCTGTGATCACCTACTGCACCATCGGCGCACGAAGTGGCGCCTATGCCCGCGACCTTGTTGCGGGCGGCTGGGATGCGCGCAACCTGCGCGGCAGCATACTCGCCTGGACCCATGCGGGCCTGCCCCTCGAAACCCCCGACGGCGAGCCTACCCGCCGTCTGCACGTCTACGGTCCCACCTGGAACCTCGCCGCGGACGGCTATGAGGCGGTGTGGTGAGGCTAAGAAGTGGGTACAGGCACCTGTTTTCCTTCAAAGCCTACATTCCGACCCAACGACGCTGAAAAAACCGGTGCCTGTCCCTACTTGTTGCGAATACGCTCCAGCCACAGCAGCGCCATAATCGTCATGCTGTCGCGAATCTCGCCGCGCGCGATCATCGCCAGGGCCTCGGACACGGGCACTTTTTTCACCTGGAGTTGCTCGGTGCCATCCGGTTCCGCCGCGCCCTCGGTCAGCCCACGCGCGACAAACAGGAACCCCCGCTCATCCGAATGACAATTGCTCAGGTGAATCTCCGTACCCAGTGGTTCCCAGTGTTCTGCCGTCAGCCCGGCCTCCTCCTTGAGTTCACGCTTCGCGGCATCGATCGGCGCCTCTCCGGGATCGGTGCCGCCCTCGATGATCTCCCAGGAGTAGAAGTTCATGGTATAGCGATACTGTCCGACGAGGTAGACCTCGTTCTCCGGAGTCAGGGCCACGACCCCGGTCGCGATGCGGGTTTCGACCACGCCATAGATTCCAGGGTTCCCATCCGGGCGGATAACCTGATCTTCACGGACCCGAATCCAGTCGTTCTCATAGACTACGCGGGAGTCCCGGGTCTGCCAGGGGTTCGTTTCACTCATGAGGCACCTCGTACTGCGTTTGGGCTGTTTACCTTACGGCACCCGGCGGGCGGATCCAAACCCATGGCCCGGTTGACCTTCCGCCGGATCGCTGGCTACACTCGCCTTCTTCTACGAGGCGCCGCCAACCGGTGCGTATCGACCCTGGAGAGGAGGCCAAGATGGCAGACGAAACGAGCAAGAGCATCAATTCCCTGTCGCAGGAATCGCGCGTCTTTCCCCCGCCGGAAGCAGCGGTGAAGCGCGCGCATATCGCATCCGATGCGCAATACAAGGAACTCTGGGACCGCTCCATCAACGATTCGGACGCTTTCTGGCTGGAGCAGGCGGAGACCCTCGACTGGTACAAGAAACCGAGCGAGGCGATGAAATTCACCTGGGATACCCAGGCCCGCAAAATCGAACACACCTGGTTCGCCGACGGCGAACTGAACGTATCCGTCAACTGCCTCGATCGCCACCTGAATACGCCCATCGCCGACAAGCCGGCGCTGGTCTGGCAGGGCGAGGACGACGCCGCGACGGCACAACTAAGCTACCGCGAACTGCACGCCGAAGTCTGCAAGTTTGCCAATGTCCTCAAGGGCTTGGGTGTGGGCAAGGGCGACCGGGTCTGCATCTACATGCCGATGATCCTCGAACTGCCCATCGTGATGCTGGGCTGCGCGCGCGTCGGCGCGATTCATTCGGTGGTCTTCGGCGGCTTCAGCAGCGACGCGATCCGCGATCGTATCAATGACTCGGCGTGCAAGCTGCTGGTCACCGCGAACACGTCGCTCCGCGCGGGCAAGCACATTCCACTCAAGGAAATGTCGGACGCCGCCCTCGCGAGCACCCCCTCCATTGAACACGTCATCGTCGTCCAGCACGGCGACACCGATTGCCCCTTCGCGGCACCGCGCGACAAGTGGTACCACGAACTGATGGCGGAGGCCTCGCCTGAATGTGAAGCGGAGAAGATGAACGCGGAAGACCCGCTCTTCATCCTCTACACCTCCGGCTCCACCGGCAAGCCCAAGGGTGTCGTCCATACCACGGCGGGTTACCTGCTCCACGTGGCGCTCACACACAAGTACACCTTCGACGTCCATGATGACGACATCTACTGGTGCGGCGCGGACATCGGCTGGGTCACCGGCCACAGCTACATCGTTTACGGCCCGCTGTGCAACGGCTCGACTTCACTCATGTTCGAGGGCGTGCCGACCTATCCGCACGCCGGCCGCTATTGGGAGATCATCGACAAGTACAAGGTCACCGTCTTCTACACGGCGCCCACCGCGATCCGCGCGCTCATTCAGAAGGGCGACGCGATCCCCGCGCAGTACGATCTCGGCAGCCTGCGCGTGCTCGGCACGGTGGGCGAACCAATCAACCCCGAAGCCTGGATGTGGTACCACGATCAGATTGGCCACGGAAAGGTGCCGATCGTCGACACCTGGTGGCAGACGGAAACGGGTGGTCACATGATCACGCACCTGCCCGGCGCGCACACGCTGAAGCCGGGCTGCGGCGGACGCCCCTTCTTCGGTGTCGATCCGGTCATCCTGCGCGATGACTACTCGGAGTGCGACGTGAACGAAGGTGGCAAGCTGTGCATGCGTCGGCCGTGGCCGGGGATCATGCGCACGATGTGGGGGGATCATGACCGCTTCATCGACACCTACTTCACGACCTTCAACGATCTCTATTTCACCGGCGACGGCTGCCGCCGCGATCCGGATGGCGACTATTGGCTCATGGGCCGGATGGACGACGTGGTCAATGTGTCGGGCCACCGCATCGGCACGGCCGAAGTGGAGAGCGCACTGGTGAGCCACCCGAAGGTGGCCGAAGCCGCCGTCGCGCCGATGCCACACGACATCAAGGGCCAGGCGCTCTATGCCTTTGTCACGCTGGTTGGCGGCGCGGAGGAGAGCGAAGCGTTGCGCAAGGAACTCATCCTCCATGTGCGCAAGGAGATCGGTCCCATCGCGGCACCGGACAAGTTGCAGTTTGCACCCGCCCTGCCCAAGACGCGCTCGGGCAAGATCATGCGGCGTATCCTGCGC
>JAUIKJ010000334.1 GCA_030430835.1 Candidatus Hydrogenedentota bacterium | reverse complement strand
GCTCCAGATGCGGTAGAGTCCCCGGCGTACTTCCGTACCGCTGCGTTCACCGGTCACCTTCGTTCTCCTTCTGCGATTCCGGCGCGCGCCAGTCCGACACACGCCCGCGCAGCCGATAGGCTGCATCCAGCCAGGCGGGAAAATCGACCGGTCCATAGCCGGAGATCAGCGTGGCGAAGTGGGGCTCGATGCGGTGCCGCTCGAAGGACCGGCGCAGCCGCAGCAGGTTGCGCCGCCGCGTGCGATCGGGCAAGACTTCGAAACGGCGTGCATTGTCAAAATCGATGAGCATTGGTCCGGATTCCGCGACGAGAATATTCTTCAGTTGCAGGTCCGCGTGGTCAACGCCAGCGTCGTGGAAGCGCCGAATGACCGCGCCGCAATCCCGCAGGGTCGCCTCGGGATCGACCGGCGCCGCCTGCAGCCACTCGAGCAGGTTCGGCGCGGTGACCGCGCCGGTTGCGATTGCACCGCGCGTGCGCGGGCCCATCTGTTCCCACACGACGCCGAGCAAAGGCGCGACGGGGAAGCCGTCACCTTGGAGTTCACGGTGCAGGTCGAATTCGCGTCGCGGGCGGTTGTCGAAGAGGTAGGCATGGCGCATCAGCTTGCCCACCAATCCGCCGCGCCGGTAGCGCCTCAGGTAGGCTTGATCCCCGTCGAGCGGAAAGGAATACAAGGTGCCGCGTCCCTTTCCGGGGACGGGCCTACACCCGGCGCCGCGGAGCAGCGCCGCGGCGATGGCATCGCGCTGCGCATGCCGCACCAGGGCACATCGCTTTCGATCACGAATTTCCACGAATTCTTCCAATGGGAAATAGCCCGTTCGCCACGCCAACCGGGATTCTGCGCGGCCGTCCTGCGCATCGGCATGATCATACTTGGGACGCCCGCCGAAAGAAAAGCATGCTTTACCCCGACGGGGGCGTGGCGTGGGCTTCCTTCCGTGCCCGCGCGGGTACCGGCAGCGCATTGCCGTCCGCCGCCGCGCGGCGCCGGCCCTGTTTCAGGAGGCGCTGTAGCTGGTGTTTGAAGGGATGGAAGTCGACCTGCATGGTGTGGCGCCGGGATTGGACGTAGCGTCGAAACATGGCAGCGCGCTCCTGCTCGATGTCGCGTTCCATCTCCTGGCGGGGCGGAAACGCGCAGCGTCCCAGCAGGTACTCCGCGGCGATCTCCGCCTGGATCTCCGCCAGTGGGAAGATGGCGCCCAGCGGCTGATAGAGCCCGATGAAAAAGAGATTGTCCAATCCCGGCTTGAGCATCCGGCGGTATAGGGGCAGGTCGTTGTCACGTACTGCGATCAGCGCTTCGTCGAGGAAGGGAAAGGTCACGTTGTAACCGGTACAGTAGATGATCAGGTCGACGGCCTCGGTCGAGTCGTCCACGAAGCGGACCTGGCCGCCCTCGAACGCCTTGATGTTCGGCTTGGGAATGATCGCGCCATGGCCCAGGCGATCGAGGAATCCGGTGGAGATCGTCGGGTGTGCCTGCATGATCTTGTGGTCCGGCCGGGGCAGGCCGTAGTTCTCGGCCTTGCCGACCTGGAGGCGCAGCAGAAAACCGAAGAGGCGCTGTGCGAGCCAGAATGGTACGTAGGGCAAGACCCAATGATCCGTCGGCCGGCCGAGGATGTACTTTGGAAGGACATGCGCCCCGCGTCGCATGGCGACGAACACGCGCTCGGCGACATAGGTTGCTTCGACCGCGATGTCCATCGCGCTGTTGCCGATACCCAACAGCAGGACCCGCTTCCCTTCCAGGATTGTTGGGGTGCGGTAGTCATGCGCATGCATGATCTGGCCATCGAATTTGCCCGGAAAGGGCGGGGCTGGCCAGCGCGGGTCCCAGTGGTGACCGTTGCAAACGAAGAGATTGTCGTAGAGGCGGGTCGCCCCCGTGTCGAGGGTGACTTCCCAGAGGCCGTCGTCGCGCCGGTGGGCCCGCTCCACGCCGGTATTGAAGGTAATTGTGTCGCGGAAACCGAAGTGGTCGACGTAATCCTTGAAGTAGCGGAAGATCTGTTCGTGGCTCGCGTAGTCGGGATAGTCCTCCGGCATCGGGAAATCCGCGAACTGCATCTGATGCTTGGAGGTGTTGATGTGCAGGGATCGATAGGCGGCGGACATCCCATTCGGATTGTTGTAGTACCAGACCCCGCCCACGTCATCGCTCTTTTCAAAGCAGTCATAGGGCAGACCGCGCTGATGCAGTGCCTTCGCTGTGGCGATTCCGCTGGAACCCGCGCCGATGATGCAACTGACTGGTTGATCTGCCGTGCCCATAGCTCTTCCCCTGCGCCTTCATGTATCCGCATGGTAGCGGATCGCCAAGGAAAAGGGCCATCTGCCTTGGATGCCCTTAAATGGCTGTGATATTCTTGCCGCCTTCGATACGTGCTATCGCGTCGGAGTCTACGTGTCCCGCCAAATGTATCCGTGAGATGCGTCTCCGTGTCCTCCTTTGAAGGGGGTGCCGGAAGGGCGAGGGATGTAGACGCGACAGAATTGTCGCATGTCTTCGGTGATGGCGGGGATCTACATCCCCCTTCGAAGGGGGGACAGGAAGGCAAGGAATGTAGACCCAAGGGAACTATTGCGAACGAAGTGCACTAGCGGGAGTAAGATCCCGCTGAATCCCCCTTCGAAGGGGGACAAAATTAGAAGGTAGCCGACCTCAAGTGTCGTAGCCGAGGAACCATGGCGAACATAACTGAAAAAGACGTCGAGTACGTGGCGGGACTGGCGCAGTTGGCGCTGGACGACGCCGAGAAGACACGGCTCGCAGGTGAATTGAATAAGATTCTGGGTTACATGGAATCGCTCAACGAACTCGACACCGAGGGTGTCGAGCCGATGATGCATGCCATGCCGCTGACCAACGTCTTCCGTGAGGACGTCGTCGAGGAGAGCCTGCCCCGTGAGGAGGCCCTGCGCAACGCGCCCTCGCACGACGGTGCGTATTTCCTCGTTCCCAAGATTCTCGATACGGGGGACGAATGAGCACGCTCTGGTACGAAAAAACCGCCCACGAAATTCGTGATGCGGTGCAATCCGGTACTGTCCGTGCGGTCGAGGTTGCCCAATCCTGCCTTGATCGCATTGCCGCGGTCGACGCGAAGGTCGACGCCTATACCCAGGTCTGGAACGAAGCTGCCCTGGAACAGGCGGCCGCGATTGACGCGAAGGCCCAACGCGGCGAAACCCTCGGTCCACTGGCCGGCGTCCCGGTGTCCCTCAAGGAACTGCTTTGCACGACAACCGGAGAGACCACCTGTTCCTCGCGCATCCTGCAAGGCTTTCGCAGTCCGTACAACGCGACCGCCGTGCAGCGCCTCATCGATGCGGACGCGGTCTTCGTGGGCAAGGTGAACATGGACGAATTCGCCATGGGCTCGTCCACGGAGAACAGCGGAATCAAGAAGACCCGCAACCCCTGGAACCTGGCCTGTGTACCCGGCGGATCCAGCGGGGGTAGTGCGGCCTCGGTCGCCGCGGACTGCTGCGCCTTGTCCTTCGGCAGCGACACGGGCGGGTCCATTCGCCAGCCCGCCTCCTTGACGGGTTGTGTCGGTTTAAAACCGACTTATGGCCGTATTTCGCGGTATGGGTTGGTGGCTTTCGCCTCTTCGCTGGACCAGATTGGTCCCTTCTCGCGGGACGTGGAAGACGCCGCGCTGTCGCTCAACGTGCTCTGCGGG
>JAUIKJ010000002.1 GCA_030430835.1 Candidatus Hydrogenedentota bacterium | reverse complement strand
CTCGGCGGGGAGGTGATCAATTCACCGTTCAGCACCATGAATATATTCATCGCGCTGCCCTCGGCCACCGTGCCATCTTCGCGCAGGAAGATCGCCTCGTGGAACCCCGCCTGCTTCGCCTCCGACGCCGCCAGCGCGGAGTTGATGTAGCTGCCCGTCGTCTTCGCACGGCTCGGGATCGCGTTGTCCGCCAGCCGCCGCCACGACGACACCGCCACATCCAGACCATCCTGAATGTCGACATAATCGCCCAGCGTGATCACGTAGCAGCAGAGCTTGCTCTCTACCCCCCGCACCGCAGGACCCAGCGAGCATTCGCTCTTGTACACCAGCGGGCGGATATACACGCCTTCCTTGAAGCCGCTGCGGCGCACGACTTCCAGGCAGATCTCCTCGATCGCCTCCCGATCCTCCGGGATGTCCATGCACAATATATTGAAATTCCGCACCAGCCGGTCCACATGCTCCTTCAGGCGGAATACATGAATGTTCTGGTCTTCTTCGCACCAATAGCCGCGGATGCCCTCGAAAAGGCCCGTACCGTAATTAAAGCCGTGCGTGAGGATACTGATGTTCGCGTCGGCGATGGGGACGTATTCCCCCTCAAAGTACGCGACCGCTCCCGGCTGCATGTTGCCCATGTTCGATCTCCAACCCGTAGTCATCGTGACCGGTCTCCCGTGGATGGCCGAAAAGTTCCAGACCAACCAGGGGATATGCGCAGGTAAAACGCCCGAATGCTGCGCCCGAAGCGGGATAGTATCGCGGCTGGCACAGGCACTATGCAAGGTAGACTACGTGCGGCGTAGACCTATGCGCACCAGATTGGCCGCGTTCATCCGCGCCTGTTCAGGCTACCCGCCGCGACCGTGGGAAAGAGTTCCTCGAAGGACTTCATGGTGTGCGGCGCGGTGCGCGTCCTTACGTGCGCACGGGTCAACTCGCCGAAGGCCGTCAAGCCCATCCCGGCGAGTAGTTCGCGCGCCGCTGCCACGGTCTCGGACTGGAAGTTGGCCACGCGCTGCGCCTTCGGCCCCACGACCAGCCCGCGCGTCAACGCGGGATCGTGGGTGGTGATCCCCGTCGGACATTCGCCGGTGTCGCACTTGAGCGCCTGGATACAACCGAGGGCGAACATCATCCCGCGCGCGCTGTTGCACAGGTCCGCCCCCAACGCGATAGCCTTGATGATATCGAAGCCGGTGATGATCTTGCCCGCAACGATGAGCGGAATGTCCTTTTTCAAGTCGTAGCCGCGCAAGGTATCCGTTACGAAGATGAGCGCTTCTTCCAGCGGCATGCCTACGCAATCGGAAAACTCGATGGGCGCCGCGCCCGTACCGCCCTCGCCGCCGTCCAGCGTGATGAAGTCGGGCAGAATGCCGGTGTCCAGCATGGTCCGGCAGATTGCAACGAATTCCTCCCGTTCGCCAATACACAGCTTGAAGCCAGTCGGTTTGCCGCCCGAGGCCGCGCGCAACAGTTTCACGAAGCGCAGCAATCCTGCCGCATCCGAGAAGGCGCTGTGATACGCGGGGGAGACCACCTTGGTGTAGGGCTCCACGCCGCGGATCCTCGCGATCTCCGGCGTGTTCTTCTTCGCGGGCAACACGCCGCCGTGCCCCGGTTTCGCGCCCTGCGACAGTTTGATCTCGATCATCTTGATCGCCGGGTGCGCCGCCTGCTCCGCGAAATACGCCTCGCTGAAGCTGCCATCGCCGTTGCGGCAGCCGAAGTAACCCGATCCGATCTCCCAGACCAGATCCGCGCCGTGCTTCAGGTGGTAGTCCGATACCCCGCCTTCGCCCGTGTCATGAAAGAAGCCGCCAATCTTTGCGCCCAGGTTCAGCGCCAGCACCGCCTGCGCGCTCAGGCTGCCGTAGCTCATCGCCGAAATATTCAGCAGCGCCGCGTCGTAGGGTTGTGTGCATTCCTTGCCGCCGATGCGCACGCGCGGTGCTTCGCCCTCAATCGCCTTCGGATAGATCGAATGCGGCGCCCACTCGTAGCCCTCGGCATAGACATCGAGTTGCGTGCCGAAGGGATGCGTCTCCTGTTCCTTCGCCGCGCGCTTGTCCACGAACTCCCGCTGCGTCTTGTTGAAGGGCCGGCCATCCGTCTCGTTTTCCACGAAGTACTGGTGGATCTCCGGCGCAATCGACAATGAGAAATAGCGGAAATGTCCCAGAACGGGAAAATTGCGGGTGATGGTGTTTGTCGTCTGTGCCATGTCGCACAGGCCGATACCCAAGATCGGCACCGCTACCAGATAGGCCCAAAGCGCTGGTGGCCAGAAATAACCCAGTACACCGATAGCCACCATAATCGCCGCGCCCGCAATCAGAAAGCGGCGGCCATGTATTTTTAACAGAAGGGATTGATTGAGAACCCGGCGGCGATCTTCCATGGGACTTTCCATTGCCGTACCGAATCATGGGGCACGGATGCACCCGGCAAGTGTAACGCCCGGATTGCCAATATCCAAGAAGCGCCCTTGCCTCGGCAGGATTACCGTGGTTCGAGGACCACCTCATAGGCCCCGCCGGGCACCGCCTCGAACTGCTGCCATTGATAGTGATCGTGCGCGACATGGACGAGCACCGGCCGCGCGGGGATGTGGATCTGCGCATAGCCCTGCGCGTCGCTCCGGGTTTCGGCCAAGGGCGTATCTCCGTCCGCTTCGGCCACGATGATGTCCGCGCCTGAGATGGCTTCGCCATCCACGTTGGAGACCGTGACTTCGATCGTCGCAGGAAAGGCTTCAACCACGAGGTCGGGTAGTACATGGACCTCATCTGCTTTCAGCGTGACCTCCGCGCTCTCCGCGCGGCTGAAGGTGTCGCCGCCGGCCACGATCTGATTCGTGCCGTGTGCAAGTACCTGTGTGGTGTAGTTCCCCTGCGTGTCCGTCACACCGGCGTGGATAGAATTCTGCCGCGCGTCTTCGCCAACCATTTGTTTGGAATCGACCGCGATCGGTACCCGGGCCAGGGCATTCCCGTCCCGGTCAACCACGCGCCCCCGTAGCGTGGCCATGGCATGGCGCTGCGCGTCTTCGGATCGCCGGCTGAGTTTCAGCGTCAGGTCGGGCAAGCGGCTTTCGCCCGCCGCAACGAAAAGTGCGCGGCGGCCCTGCTTCGCGGGCGGCGCATAGGCCTCTGGAAAGGAAAAGAAATACAGGTACGACGCCCCCGTCGGCAGCCGGAACTGGAAGCCGCCGTCCGCACCGGTCGTCGCTGATCCCAGGCTTTGGCCGCTCCCTTCCGTAGCGTTGCCCTTATTCATCGCGACCAGCACCGCATCGGCGACACCCGCGCCGGATTCCGCGTCCACGACCTTCCCCTTAAGTAAGGCCCCGCGTTCAAGCACGATCTCGACGCCCTCGGTCACCTCGCCCGGGACCGTTTCCACACCGCTGACTATCGCGCCGATGAGCTCCGGCGGATTGCCATATTGCTGTACAAAGACCGTGTATTCCTCACGCGGCAGGCCGGTGAAGCGGAACTGTCCCAAGTGGTCGGTTGTCGCGGCGAAGGCCTCGGTCACGCCGATGGTCTTGAATCGCCCGCTGGGCTCGGCAAAGACCGCCGCCCCCGCGGCAGCATTCATCCCAGGGGCAATGATCACGCGCCCCTCAATCATCGCTTCCGCCGCCATTGTCATCTCGATGTGATCAATGGCCTTGTCGCCCCAGGTGTAAAACTGGGCCTCACCCAGGCCGGGCGCCGTCGCCGCCAGATAAAATGCGCCGCCCGCCGGAATCCCGGCGATCGCAAAGGAACCATCCCGCGCGGGCCGGGTAACAAAGTAATCGGGCAGCAAGGTATCCCCGTATTTGCGCGACGGCGAGAAGTTGGACGCGAAACCCGTCAAGGTATTCTTCACGTTGATCGTGAGTACCTTGATCTCGACGCGGGTCGCGTCGTAGTCCGGCGGCACGGTGACCGTGCCGGGAATCGTCTCCGATTCCACCATTCCGATCTCCGTCGTATGCCACATGGCATCCGGCGGGAAATAGCGCCACGCGCCCACGAGGTCGCCGGGACCGCGCGCGTAGGCGGAGTAGTAAGTATTCGCGCCGGGGGAGGAATCAATACGAAGGGGGACCGTTACCGTACCGCCGGCATCCGTCAGCAGCGGTCCAATCAGCGTGGACTGGAAGTCATCCGGACTTGCAGGCATCGTCATGGGCCGGATGCTGCTGTGCAGCGCTTCGACATAGACCTCGGTTCCGGCGATCGGACTTCCATCCGGGCCGGTGCACAGTAGCTCGAAGCGCTCTGCATCCGCTTCAAAGATTGGTGCCGCAACGGCCGGACGGCTTGGCTTCGCCGAAACCGCCACCGGCGGCTGGGGCTGCGCCGCCGCGACAGGGGCCGGCGCGGGCATCTTGGCGGCGCGCGCGGGCGCTGGCGGCGGGCTTGGACGAGGGTCCCGCGCAACAACACGTGCCACCGTGTATCCCCCGAGCAAGAGAACCGCAGCAAGGGCCATGGCCCAGATGGCCCGGCGCCTGGGTGCACGCTCGGCGGGTGCACCGCGAACGCCCGCAGCGGTCAATCCAATCTTTTTCAATTCCGCGAGAAAGGTGGCCGGTGTCGCAGCTGCGGCCGCGGCGGCAAGCGATGCGCTCAAGATCGCAGCGGTCACTAAGACCTTCCGGGCCTTCAGTTCATCGCGCAAAGATTCGACCGCGTGTTGAATCCGCCGCGTCGTCGCGGATCGTGACAAGCCGATGCGCTGTGCCGTTTCTGCGTGCGTCAGTCCTTCGAAGAAATGCAGTACGAGCGGTTCGCGCAGTTCTTCAGGAAGTGCGGCGATTGCCTCGTCGATGATCGGTTGCAGATCCTGCCAATCGGAAACGGTCAGCGTGGGGGATGCTGAAGCATAGCGTTCCTCCCGCGCCGCACGCCGCTGCGCGCTACGTCGCAGGTCCAGCGCCCGGTTCGTCGCGACGCGGTGGAGCCAGCCCGCGAGCGATCGGTCGATGACCCGTTCCGCCTGACTCAAGCGGAAAAAGCAATCCTGTACCACCTCCTCCGCGTCCGCGTGGTTGTGCAGAATGCGCAGGCAGGCGGCATATGCCATGCCCGCATGACGGTTGACCAGTTCGGCGAAGGCTTCCGCGTCGCGCGAAGTGATCCAGCGGTGTTGGAGGACGGTATCGTCTGCGTTCATCGTGGCGCTCCAAGGTTTTTCTACCATAAGAACGCCGCCGCCGCCCAAGTGGTGCAAAGGCAGCGCGGGCGGGCTGCACGAAACAGCCCGCCCGCGCGGTCAGTCTGGATGGTAGAGGGCTACGCAGTGGGTGTGTACGGCTGCACCACGAAGCGGTTCGAACTCACCGTCAGCTTCGCCTTGTACGCACTCTCGTAATAGGTGTCGTTCAGCTTGTGAATCAGCTCCGCCGAATCGTTCACGTCGGCTTCAATGAGATCGCGCATGGACACCAGCCCGCGGAACACGCCGCCCTTGCCCAGCACCATCAGATGGCGCACGCCATTCTGAAACATTTTCGACTTCGCCAAATGGATCTCCGCGTCCGCATCAATGAAGATGAGCCGATCGCTCATCACTTCACGGACCGTCGTGGTCTCCGGATCCAGCCCGGCATTGACCACGCGGTGCATCAGGTCGCGCTCGGAGAAGATGCCGGCCACATGGTCGCCATCCTTCACTGCCACGGCACCCGTCTTGCGCTCGCACAAGTAATGCACCGTTTGCCGGATCGTATCGTCCGCATCCACCCAGTAGGTATCCCGCGGCTGTACGATATCATTGATCGTTTGCATCACCCTTGCCTCCACGTTGGTTCGACTGCGTCTGCGCCCTACGCATACTTTCCAGCCTGGCAACAGTACCCATTGCTGGAATCCAGCAGCCCTGCAAAAAGTCTAGCAGAGAATTCGGAATCTGGATAGGGGGTAGAAGCGAGAAATCCAGGCTTTATGGAAAGAAAAGTTGTCGCCCCAACTGCATGGAGTCGATCAGTTCGGCACCGATCGGCCGCGCCGCCAGTCCCGAACATTCAACGCGATCGATAGCGCCAGCGCCATGCCAAAGGCCACGCACGCCAGCACGTCCGCCCACAGCGGCGGCATGTCCAGTCCCGTCGGGGTATCGATAAGGTACTTGATGTAGGAGTGGGGGAGATCCGTCTGCCCCAGCCGTGTCTTGACCTGCCAGTGCCAGTCCGTAATCGGGCAATAGCCCAGGCCATACCAAAGGCCCAGTACGGTCCACGATGCCCCCGTCAGCAGCAGGGTCACCAGATTCGCCACGCGCGTGCGCCGCCACGCCCAACCGAAAAGATTAAACCCAATCAGCGCGTTGTGGAACAGGTAGATTCCGATGTCGAGTGCGCGGTCGGACATGCACGCCCTTTCCGGATTGGCATCCTTGCCACAGGATAGCAGTCATGGAAGGCTCTGCTATACTCGCTGAATTCCACGTGGAGGGAACCCGGGTCATGCCATCGCTCACCAAGATCCTCACCTACGCCGTGAAGAACGGCGCCAGCGACGTCCATCTCACCGTTGGCAGTCCGCCCGCTGTGCGCATTGATGGCGAGATCCGCTTCATCGACACCGAGAATCTCGTCCCCACCGACCTCGACGGCTACGTCGAGGAGATCATGACACCCGAACAGCAGGAAAGTTTCAAGAAGCGCGGCGACGCCGACCTCGCGCACGGCGTGCCGGGCCTCGGCCGCTTCCGCGTAAACGTACTCCGCCAGCGCGGCTCGACCGGCATCGTCATGCGCCACGTGCGCGGCAAGATTCTCGACTTCGAGGCGCTGCACCTGCCGCCGGCCATGAACACCATCGCCAGGATGGCGCGTGGACTCATTCTCGTCACCGGCACCACCGGCAGCGGCAAGTCCACCTCCCTCGCCGCCATCATCGACTGGATCAACCAGAACAACCACTTCCATATTGTCACGCTCGAGGACCCAATCGAATTCCTCCACAGCAACAAGAAGAGCATCGTCACCCAACGTGAGATCCACATTGACACCTTCGACTTCTCCGCCGCCCTCCGCGCCGCCATGCGCGAAGATCCCGATGTGATCCTCATCGGCGAAATGCGCGACGCGGAAACCTTCCAGGCCGCCATCTCCGCCGCGGAAACCGGCCACCTTGTCTTCAGCACCTTGCACACCACCAACGCCATGCTCACCATCGACCGTATCCTCGACATGTTTCCCTCGAACATGCACGACCAGGTGCGCTCCCAACTCTCCCTCCAGCTGCGCGCCGCCGTCTCCCAGCGCCTCATCCCCTCCATCGATGGCACCGGACGCATCCCCGCCGTCGAAGTCCTCCTCAACAACCCCGGCATCGCCGCCCTGATCAAGGAAAACAACCTCAAACAGATCCCCAACGCCATCGCCGGCGGCAAGGAACACGGCATGCAGACCTTCAACATGAGCCTCGCCAACCTCGTCAAGGCCAAGCTCATCAAGGAAGAGGACGCCATGTGGGCCTCGGACAACCCTGACGAACTCAAGATGAACCTCCAGGGCATCTACCTCAGCCAGGGCCGCGGCGGTATCCTGAAGCGGTAGCGGATGGGAAGGCAATCGCGCCCCCATTGAACAACCACGTACACCGCGGCCGCCGAAGTGTGAATTATCCGTCATGGTTCGCTGAATATGGATCTGATCCCTTGTGGAAATTCCGGCAGTCTGTTATAAAAACGGACTGTTTGCGGCGTGGGGGCCCGCCGCCATGCGTGTGATTTAACCAGGGCTTGGGAGTAGTTCTCGTCATGTCGTCTCGTTTCCTTCTTTCGCTCGTTCTCTGTCTGGTTGCCCTGCCGGCCTTCGCCGGCTTTATCAACTTCGAAACGCCCCAGGTTCATCCCCTGGACATGAGTCCCGACGGGACCATGCTCGCCGTGTGCAACACCGCCGACGGTCGCATCGAGTTCTACGATCTCACGGGCGGCACGCCCGCGCCGCTTGG
Organism: Candidatus Hydrogenedentota bacterium; assembly: GCA_030430835.1. Lineage (GTDB taxonomy): Bacteria > Hydrogenedentota > Hydrogenedentia > Hydrogenedentales > JAEUWI01 > JAUIKJ01. The sequence continues at coordinate 12,634 of JAUIKJ010000002.1, read as the reverse complement.
CAGTATTCCCGTCGGCTATGACCCCGTCAGCGTACGCTTTCGGAGTGACACGGAAGTGTGGGCCGTGAACCAGATTTCGGATTCGCTGAGCATCATCGACCTCACCGTCGGCACCGTGGTTGCCACCCTGCAGACCGACGATGAACCCGCCGACGTGATCTTCGCGAACAACAAGGCTTTCGTAAGTTGCTCGCAGGCAAATGCCGTTCTCGTCTTCGATCTCGCCGCACTTGGCAATGCGCCGCAGACCGTTCAGATCAATGGGGAAGACCCGCGCGCGCTCGCCGTCAGCAGCGATGGAAGCGAGGTTTACGTCGCCATCTTCGAGTCGGGCAATCGCAGCACCTTGATCGGTGGCGGTTCCGCCGGCGGCGGTGTCATCTCCTTTCCGCCCAACGTGGTGGACGACAGCAATACGCCCCACGGCACCATGAACCCGCCCTTCAACGGCACCGGCGCCTTTGTCCCCGCCAAGGGTGCCAACGGCTCCGCCCCGAAAGTCGGCCTTATCGTCAAACAGGATGAGAACGATGTCTGGCGCGACGACACGGGCGCCGACTGGACCGCCTTCGTCAGCGGCGCCAACGCCGGCCAATCCGGCCGTCCCCAGGGGTGGACCCTGCTCGACCACGATGTCGCCGTCATCGACACCGCGACGCTCGATGTCACCTACATAGACCACATGATGAACATCTGCATGAACATCGCGGTCAATCCCGTCTCCGGCAAGATCGGCGTCATCGGCACGGATGCCACGAACGAGATCCGCTTCGAGCCAAACATTAACGGTACCTTCTCCCGCGTCAACCTCGCCCTCGCGGATCCGGATGATTCCGAGCCGGACGATATCGTCGACCTTAACCCCCACCTCGACTACACCACCGGGACCCTTGAAACCCAGGCCGAGCGCGACAAGGCCATCGGCGATCCCCGCGCCATGGTCTGGAACAGCACCGGCACCAAGGCCTATGTCGCCGGAATGGGTTCCAACAACCTGGTCGTAATCGACGCCGCTGGCGCGCGCGCCGGCATCGCCGACACCATCGAAGTGCGCGAAGGTCCCACGGGACTGGCGCTGGACGAATCCCGCGGACAGCTCTACGTGCTCAACCGTTTCGACGGATCACTCTCCGTCGTCAGCACCGCCACCGAGGTGGAAACGGCGAATATTACCTACTTCGACCCCACGCCCGCCGTCATCAAGACCGGCCGAAAACACCTCTACGACACGCATAAGAACTCCGGTCTCGGGCTCGTCGCCTGCGCTTCCTGTCATATCGATTCGCGTATGGACCGCCTCGCCTGGGACCTGGGCGATCCCGCCGGCGCGGTCGCGCCCCTGACCGATCGCAATCTCGGCGCGGGCATTCCGTTGCTCAGCGGCGGTATCGAGGCCTTCGATCCCTACCATCCCATGAAAGGCCCCATGACCACGCAGACGCTGCAGGACATCATCGGGCATGAGCCGCTTCACTGGCGCGGCGATCGTCTGGGCCTTGAGGACTTCAACGCCGCCTTCATCGGGCTGCAGGGTGACGACACCAACCTGACCGCCACCGAGATGCAGGAGTTCGAGGACTACCTCGCCACCATCTATTTCCCGCCGAATCCCTACCGCAACCTCGACAACTCGCTGCCGACGGATCTCGATATCGGCGACAACCATTTTGCGCCGCCGGGATTCGACGCCACCGCGGGCACGCCGCTGCCCAATGGCGATGCCGTGGCGGGCCTTGCGCTCTACCGTGACCAGACCCGCCGCCTCGACCGCGGTGTCGCCGCCTGCGTCTCCTGCCACGCGCTCCCCAGCGGCAGTGGTACCGACATGACCTGGAATGGCACCAGCATGGAGCCCATTCCCGCCGGGCCCAACGGCGAGCGCCACCTCATGCTCGTCTCCATCGACGGCTCGACCCAGACCAGCATCAAGGTGCCGCATCTGCGCAACCTCTACGACAAGGTCGGCATGAACATGATTCATACCGAGAGCCGCGCCGGCTTTGGCTACATTCACGATGGCAGCGCCGACACCATCGAGCGCTTCGTTTCGGAAGAGGCCTTCGATGTCGCCAATGTCCAGGAAATCGCCGATCTTACCGCGCTCATGCTCGCATTCAGCGGCAGTGATTTCGGCGTCACCAATCCCGCCGGCGGCTTCCTCGAAGCGCCCGGTGTCGCCAGCAAGGACGCCCATGCCGCTGTCGGCAAGCAGGTCACCATCGACGGCAGCGAGGCCCGAAGCCTCAGCCTGTTCAATGATTTGCTCGACGCCGTCGAAGACTCCCCCCGCATTCGTCTGGTGGGTAAGGGCATCTTCGGCGACGAACAGCGCGGCGCGCTTTATCTTGGCGGTGACCTGTGGCAGACGGATGAAGCCGCTACGGTTCTGACCACCGCGCTGCTGTTCCAGCAGGTGACAGCCGCCACTCCCTTCACCTTCACCGTCGTCCCCGCAGGCACCGGTGTCCGCATCGCGCTCGACCGCGATGAGGACGGCTGCTTCGACTTCGATGAATTGACCGCGGGCACGGACCCCGCGGATGCGAACGACACGCCGGTCGCATGCGACGGCAACGTTGGCGAAGGAGAAGGCGAAGGTGCCGAAGGGGAACCCGAAGGCGAAGTGCTCTGTGAGGACGACTCGCCGGTCGTGGATTTCGACGCGGCGATGATCGCGCTCGACAGCAACGGCATCTTCCAGCAACTGGGGGGAGACTTTACCCTGAACCCGCTCATTGCCGACATCAATGGCGGCTTCAATATCTCCACCCAGGAAGTCTTCCCCAACCTACTGATCGACAGCTATGAGATCGGACTGGTCGCGCGGTTGCTGGCCGATCCCGGCATCGAAATTGCCGGGGGCGCATCGCATGCCGCCACCGTCGCGGCGTGGGCCAACAACTACGCCCAGATGCGCGAGGACCTCGGTCCCACGGCGCCCCTCCTGCTTACGGGAATCGATGAGTTGCTCGCGTCGTTCATGACCCTGGGCGATGCCGATTCGCGTGACTTTGTCATCACGCTGTTGACCTTTGCGTCGATCTTCGGACCGCAGGTCGGCCTGACCGACGTCACGGTGCCCAACGCCGGGGACTACGTGCTCCTGAATGCGGCGGTTTCGCTCAATGGCGACGCCGACAACGACGGCGCCAACAACAAGGCCGAATACGACTACTTCGTGCCGCGCGCGAACGTGGCGCACACCGTCACCGGTAGTGTCTCCGGCGGCGGCAGCGTGTCGCCCGCAGGCACCCAGAACCTCGGCGGCGCCGGCAGCCAGACCTTTGCCTTCACCGCCGATCCGGGTTGGCACCTGGTCGACGTACAGGTAGACGGTAAGTCCTTCGGGCCGCTCGCCAATTACCTCTTCATCAAGAAGCGTATTGACTACCTTAACGCCATTCTCGATCCCAGCGTTACACCGGCGGCGCCCGATACCCTGCGTACGGCCCACAGTGTCGTGGGTATCTTCGCACCCTGCGAAGGGGAAGGCGAAGGCGAGGGTGAAGGTGAGGGTGAGGGTGAGGGTGAAGTGATCGAGGGTGAACTGGAAGGCGAGGAACTCGGCCCCGAAGGGGAGGGCGCGGCCGAAGGTGAACTGGAAGGCGAGGAACTGGGGCCCGAAGGGGAGGGCGCGGCCGAAGGCGAGACTGAGGGCGAGTTCGCCTGCCTCCCTGTGTCGCCAATCGTGGTCGACTTCTGCGCCGCCTTCAACCAGTTGATCAACAATTCGCTGCTGGACAGCCTCGGGGGCGACTTCGATGAGTTGCTCGCGCTGCTCGATCCGCTTACGGCCGACCTGAACGGCAGCTACTTCGCGGACATCAGCAACCAGAACAACCTGATTATTAACATCACCGGGAACGCTATCCTCGACGCCAGCAATGAACTCCCGGTAATCGCAAGGATCCTGGCGGACCCCTGCTTCGACAATGGCGTGCTCAACCACAACCAGGTTCGCGCCGCCTGGGAAGCCAACATGGCACAGTTGCTCAATGTGCACTTCGGTCCCACCGGCGGCCCCTTGGTCGATCAGTTGATCCCGGGGCTCTCGGAAGTGCTGGTTGGCTACATTACCCTCGGCGATGGGCAGCTCAATTCGGTGACCGCCAACACCGTCTCCGGCACCGGTTCCTTCGGTTTCGTGGCCGGGCTCTTTGCGCTGCTGGCCGATCTGGTTAATGAGAACCTGCCCGGCGTAATCGCCGATGGCAGCCTCGACAAGAACGACTTCGTCACCCTCAATGCGCTCACCGTGAATGCGGATGCCGACGGTGATGGCGACACCAACCTCGATGAGTACGAGTGCGGCGTTGGCAATGTCCAGTCCTGTGGCCCCTCCATCATGCCGATTCCCGACTACATCGCTGCCGTCCTCGGCCCGAACATCACCTGCGATGGTATCTTGGAAGGCGAGACGGGTGAAGGTGAAGGTGAAGGTGAAGGGGAAGGGGAAGGGGAAGGGGAAGGGGAAGGGGAGCCCGAAGGCGACGGTTCGGAAGGTGAATCTGAGGGCACACCGGAAGGTTCGGTTGAAGGTGCTGAAGGGGAGCCGGAAGGCACAGCTGAAGGTTCAGCTGAAGGCGCTGAAGGGGAGCCCGAAGGCGAGGTCTCGGAAGGTGAATCTGAGGGCACACCGGAAGGTTCGGTTGAGGGCGGCGAAGGGGAGCCCGAAGGCACAGCTGAAGGTTCGGTTGAAGGCGGCGAAGGAGAGCCCGAAGGCGAGGTCTCGGAAGGTGAGCCCGAAGGCACACCGGAAGGGGCCGAGGGCGAAGGAGCCGCCGAGGGTGCACGCGAAGGGGAGCCCGTCGATGGTGTCCACGATGCCGACCAGGACGGCAACGGCCTCATTAGCCTGAGCGAACTGCTGCGCGTAATCCAGTTCTTCAACTCGGGCGGCCTCTCCTGCGCAGTGCCGGCCGGTGCGACCGAGGACGGCTTCCAGCCGGGCCCCGGCGATCAGGACTGCACGCCGCACACCAGCGACTATAACCCGCAGGACTGGGCGGTGAACCTGAGCGAACTGCTCCGTACCATCCAGTTCTTCAACGGCGGCGGCTACCACTATTGTCCGGATGCCGACCCGCCGACCGAAGACGGCTTCTGCCCCGGGCAAGCCGTGAACTAACAGCACGCGAATCACAAACGGCCCCGCTGCGATATGCGCAGCGGGGCCGTTTCATTGTTGGAGATACCTCCATGCTATTCCCGACAACCGCGGGCAGCTACAGCCCCTTGGACGAAACCCCTTCGGGGTAGACGCGATCCTGGCTGATCCCAGGGTAGCCTCCTCCGGTCGGCAACCCTGAGTATGCACGATACGGAAGAAAACCCTGTAGGGGGTTGTGCCAACCTACCCCTCGCCCTCCGCATCCTTCGCGCCTGCGCCATACTCGTTCAGCTTGTTGCGCAAGGTGCGCACGCTGATGCCCAACAGCTCCGCCGCCTTCGTGCGATTGTCGTCGCAATGCTTCAAGGTCTCGAAGATGAGCTGCCGCTCCATCTCCGCCACCGTCATTCCCGCGCGCAATGCGTTCTCCGGCGCGCCCTGCCCCGGCGCACCCGGTCCGCCCAACTGGAAATGCTTCGCCTCCAGCGTGCTCGTGTCCGCCAGCACCACCGCACGCTCCACCGCGTTCTGCAGTTCCCGCACGTTCCCCGGCCAGCCATAGTCCAGGAAGAGCTTCCGCGCCGCATCGCTGTACCCGCGCACCTCGCGGCCGTTCGCCTTGTTGTAGCGCTCCAGAAAATGATCCATCAGCGCCGGGATATCCTCCCGCCGCGCGCGCAACGGCGGCAATTGAATCGTAATCACCGCCAGCCGGTAGAACAGGTCCTGCCGGAAGTTGCCTTCCTCCACCGCCTTCTCCAGCGCCCGGTTCGACGTCGCCACCACGTGTGTGTCCACCTCGATCGTGTCGTTGCCGCCCACGCGCTCGAACTCCCGCTCCTGCAACACCCGCAACAGCTTCGGCTGCAACTCCATACCGATCTCGCTGATTTCGTCCAGCAGGATCGTCCCGCCATGCGCCAGTTCGAAGCGCCCGATCTTTCGGTCGTGCGCGCTCGTGAAGGCGCCGCGCTCATGCCCGAAAAGCTCACTTTCCAGGATGCCTGCGGACAGCGCCGCACAGTTCACCTTGATGAAGGCCTTGTCCCGCCGCGCCCCCGAGTAGTGAATCGCCCGCGCCACCAGTTCCTTGCCCGTACCGCTTTCCCCGCGAATCAGCACCGTCGCTTTCGTGCCAGACACTTTCTTGATCTGCTCGTACACCGCCTGCATCGTCGGGCTCTCGCCCACCATGCTGCCGAAGTCATAGATCGCGTCCAGCTCCGCGCGCAGGTACTGGTTTTCCCGCGCGAGGCGCCCGCGCTCCAGCGCGCGCGACACCGCCAGCTCGATCGCGTCCGGCGTAAAGGGCTTCAGAATATAGTCGTCCGCCCCCGCCTTCAGCGCCGCCACCGCCGTTTCGATTGTTCCGTACGCCGTCATCACAATCACGTGCGCGTTCGCATTCTTCTCCAGCACCGCCTCCAGCACCTGCTGCCCGCTCATCGGCGTCATCTTCAGATCCGTCACCACGATGTCATGCTGCTTCTTCTCGAAGAGCGCTACCCCCTCGGCACCGGTGCTCGCGCCGTCCACCGTATAGCCCGCCCGCGTCAGCGCCTCCTCCACATACTCGCGCATGATCTCTTCATCGTCGATGACCAGGATTCGTGTGTTCGGCATGGGTTCTCCGCCTAGCTTTCCATGTGCGCCGTGATGCGCTTCAGTGCCCACAGGTCGCCCTGCAGCGCCTCCGCCTCCTCCGGCCGGAAGCGCGCCAGTTGCGCGCAGCGCGCGAAGGCGCCATCGAAGTCGCCGCGTTGCGCCAGCAGTTCCGTCAGTAGCCGCAACGCGGGTTCATGCTCCGGGACCTGCTCTACAGTTTTCTCAAAATCCGCCTCCGCGAGATCGTATTCCTCGCGGTACAGGTGATGCACCGCCTTGCGAAATGCCGCCGGCTCTCGGCTGAGAAAATAGCGCTGAACGGAATATCCTGCCGCATACCAGGCCAGCGGCAGCAAAACGACCGAATACACCATTGGTGAGACGACATATGCCGTCTCACCATAATGTTCCCAAGCGTATTTTCCGGCGAAGAGCAGCAGCGTCAGCAACACCGTGGTATATGCGGCGCGTGCGAGCGTCAGCCGGAAAGGCTTTACATGCTGGCGCGTAAAGGCGAGATGCAAAGGCATCAGAGATTCGTTTGCCTCGTCCGAACTCAATCCCTGGATTTGCGTCACGAGCGCGTCCAGTTGCTCCCCGTGCGACTCTGGCCGGTAGAATTCCAAGTGGTTCGCGCCTTCATCTGTCGCGACGCGCAGTCTTACGGTGCGCTGAGGCCACAGCAGAAAACGGATGGTCGCACCGACCGCATAGATCACCACGCCCAGGAAGGTAAGCGCGAGAAATCCCGAGATGGCGGTGGATGGGAGCGCCTCCAAGCCATCGCGGGCCGACAAGGACTGAAGCAGCAAGACGACGAGTGTGATAATCGGAAGATACAGGAGCACACTTGTCCAGCTTCGCAGGGGCAGTTGGCCATTGCGGTGCCGTGCATGCTCCGCCGTCACCCGCTCCGCGGGAACATAGGTTGTCGCATGCCCGATCCAATTCTTGAATTCGATCACCAGCACCCGCCCGCGCAGTTCCAAACTAAAGCGCCGTGCGCCCGATCCCACATGGGTCACCGGTATCTTGCCCATCACTCCGCCCTCGGCAGACGGATGGTCACCGCCGTGCCCTTGCCGAGCTGGCTGTCCGCGCTGATATCGCCGCCGTGCCCCTCGACAATCTTGCGCGACACGGCCAGTCCCAGCCCGGATCCTTTTTCCTTCGTGGTAAAAAAAGGATTGAAGGCCTGCTGTAACTGCTTCGGGTTCATGCCCGAACCCGTATCGCGGATCGTCACGTTCACGTAGTTCTCCAGCATCGTCGTCGTGAATTCGATGCTGCCCTGCGCCGCGATACTGTGCGCCGCATTCACAATGACATTCAGCAGCACTTGCCGCATCTTGTCCGGATCCGCCAGCACCCGCACCCCCGGACCAATTTTGTTGGCCAGCACAATTCGATCCCGATCAATGTCCGCAAAGCCCGCCGCGGCGTCTACCAGACTCACACAGGCCACCGGCCGCAGGCTCAGCTCCACCGGCCGCGTAAACTCCAGCAGCTCGCTCACCACCTTGTCCAGGCTCTTGGTGCCCAGAATAATCTTGTCGACAAGCCGCCGCCGCGGGTCGCTCTCCGGGATGTCCTGCGCCAGCAGTGCGGCGAAGCCACGGATGCCGCCCAGAGGATTGCGTATCTCATGCGCCACACTCGCCGCCATTTCACCCACCGCCGCCAGCCGGTCGATCTGCCGCACCTGTTCGCGTAGCGCGATGATCTCGCTCAAGTCTTGGAAGGTCTTCACCCGCCCCAGCCGCCGGTTCTTCTCGTCCAGCACCAGTGAGTCCCGCTCATTCACCGGCACCGGCCGCCCGCTCTTCGCCTTGAGCTCCATGTCCCCCGCAACGCGCGGCGCCTCGAAGGCACGCCCGAAGACTTCGTCGAAGGGATAGCCGATAATCTCGCCCGCACGATAGCCGAGAATTGTGCAGGCCGCACGGTTGAAGCGGGTAATCGTGCCGTCGTTGTCGATTGCCACCACCCCGTCCGTCATGCTCTCCAGCAATCCGCTCAGGTAGTCGTTGGCAATCGCGAGCGCGTGGTTTTTCTCGGCCAGTTCCTGGTCGAGTTGCTGCGCACGCTGCTCCAGCGCACGGTACGCCTCCTCCATCTTGCCGCTGGTCTCCGTAAAGATCGCAACGGCCTGGGCCAGGGCTTCAATGTCTTTGTTCGCGTCGGACATCAGGTCGGGGTACTCTGCCGGTTCTTCACGCAGTATACCCTGTTGGACTCAAGCGCGTCTGTCCAGAAAATCCGAAGCCTCCGGATCGGTGGGGCGATACGAGTCGAGCATGCGCCGCCCGCGCCGCAAGCGCTCCAGCGATTCCTGCGGCGCACCCGTCACCCCACGCGCCCGGGCTGCGGCCGCGTCGTAGGCCGCGCGCACCTCCTCCATGAGAATCTGCGCACGCTTCGCGAGCGTCTGCACCTCCGCCCGCGCGCTCCCCCCGACCGCCGCCGCCTGCCACTCGCGCAGCAGTCCCTGCTGTTCACGCGCAAACTCCGCCCCCTCGCGCTCGCGTTGTGCCTGCCGCGCAGCAATACCCTCCAGTTCCGTATCTGCCAGATTCACCGGCAGCGCCTGCAACTCGTCGCGCTGCAACTCGAGCCAGACGATCTGCCGCGCAAAGTAGCGCTTCACGCGCTCCGCGATATCATCCTGCGTCCCCAAGGGCCGGAGCCGCTACAGGAGCGGCTTGCCCTCGAAGTCGGCCGGCGCATCCTGGCCCAGGTACTTCAGCGCGGTCACGCCGAGATCGATCAAGCTCGGATCACTGCCCAACTTCTGGTTGGACAGCAGGATGCCGTGCGTCGTGGCGACGTCGGAGCTCGCGTGCTCGCCGCTCCACTTGTCGTCGTTGTCCTCGAAGAGCGCCTGCGGCGCTGCGCCCGCCGCGGAAGACTTGTTCGTCTGAAAGCCCTCCGCATAGCCCAGCTGGATATCCGGCGCGTCAGCCAGTGCCGCGCCCTTCGGATTGATATTCGGATAAAGCGCGCCAAAAACCTTGTCACCCGACTCCGGATCGGTCACCGTCATCAGCTTGTCGCTGATTTCCTGAATCAGGGCGGGGGCGTCCGCCTTCGCCACGGTCCCCTGTGCTTCGCGGCCCTGCAGATTCAGGAAGATCATGCCGAGCCCCAGGCCGTAGGCCTTTGACTTCGACCAGTCGTATCCCTGCAGATACTTCGTGTCCGTGTAGGACGCACCATTCTTCGTGGCGAGATAGCCATTCTCGATCAGCCAGGTATTCACGCTGAACGCGCGGCGGAAACTGTGGAAGCCGTGGTCCGACATGATGATCAGCAGGTCATTGTCGTTCAAGCGCTGCATCACCTTGCCCACGATGCTGTCCATCTTCACATAGGTCTCTTCCAGAACCTTGCCATACTTCGCCGCCTTCTCCGGCGTATACAGCGGGTGCTTCGGATCGCGGTATGCCCAAAACATGTGGCCCACGCGGTCGGTGCCCGTCCACGCCGAAACCAGCAGGTCGAAGTTCCCCGCGTCCAGTTCGTCCAGGCAAAGCTGCTCGCGCCACGCCATCGTCGTGCGCACGTCGTCGAGAAACATCTCCTCGCTCATGTCGTCCTGCTGCAGCGCCTTCGTGTCATACACCCAGCCAATCGTCTTGAAAAGGCCATAGCGCTTCGCCAACTCCGCGCTGAAGCCCGGAGAGCTGATCGGCATCATCGGATCTTCCGGATGGATCTGGAGGCAGGTCATGTACACCCGCACTTCGTCACCGGCGCTCATGCAGTGAAAGCGGCTCACCGCCTTCACCGTGTACTGATCCGTCACCGCAAAGGACCATTCCTGCCAGGCAGACCATTCGCCCTCGCCCAGCGTCACCGTCGTGCCCTGAATGTCGATGCTTACCGTCTTTCCCGCGCGGTCCGCCGTAAAGGTGACCGGCACATCCACGTACTTCGGCGGGCGCGTGCCCGGCACCGCAATGCCCGGCACATTCACCGTCGCCGGGCCATCAGTGAGGTTTAGTGGCAGCCGCATGCCGCCGGCCGTCGGCTCTTCCTTGCTGAAGCCTTCGGAGAACGCAAAGTAGGTGCTCTGCGTCCCACGAATATCCGGAACATCCAGCCCGCAAAGCTGCCGGCACTCGTCCGAAAGGTCTTCCGCCGGGTAGGCAAAGGGGACCACCAGGGCCTTTACCTTGAGACCGCTGTCGCTCGCCACCTTCCAGAAGGAATCACCGAGGCGGTTGTTCTCGTAGCGCGGCGGCGACTTCAGGCTCCCGTCCGGGTTGAGCTCCGCCTTCGTTGTCCTGCCAAAGCCTACCGCCGGAAAGTAGTTCGACGGGTTGCGGCGCAGGAAATCGTAGATGCCGTGGTTCAGCGGATTCTTGCAGGTAGCAAAGGAGGACCACGCCGTGGGAGACTGCGGCGGACTGCTGGAGCCCAGCGGCTGGAAGTCGCCCGACTCACTCAGCTTCTGCAGGTTCGGCAGCTCGCCCGCCTGAATCATTTCCCCGACCACCCCCGGATCGGCACCGTCGAAACCCAGAATGACCACCCGGCCCTGCGGTTCGGCGACAGCCGAAGCACCCGCCAGCACAATCGCCAGTACGGCCACGGCGGTGAAACGATGCACAGACATTGGAAACCTCCTGGTAAATCGTTCGCCGCGGCGCGATGCCGCGGCGGGTTGGTACGAAATCTTCGTAAAATTCTAACGGAACGGTGGGCTACCTCACAAACGCGCCCGGCCCGCCGATCGTTGACACCCCCCGGGGCTCGCACCCCGGACCAATTACGCGGTATACTCCCCTATGCGCTTGGGAAGGTGCGCGGGGCTTGGTGTGGCGAAAGCCAATTTGCTGCCCAGCAGCAACGACATGGCCGAGGAGTGTCCGGGCATGGCCCGTGTGCTGATAATCGATGACAACGAAGTGATTCGCAGCATGCTGCGAATGATGCTCGAAGAGGGCGGCCACAAGGTGACCGAGGCCGCGAATGGTCTTGAGGGTACCGACCGCTTCCGGAACAACCCCACCGAAGTCGTCATCACCGATATCTTCATGCCCGAAAAAGAGGGCACCGCCGTCATTCGTGACCTGCACGCCACCGCGCCCAACGTGAAGATCATCGCCATCTCCGGCGGCAGCGGTGACCTCGCTGATCCTTCCGACTACCTCAACCTCGCCAAGCGCTTCGGCGCCCATGCCACCCTCAACAAGCCCTTCCAGATCGACGAACTCCTCGGCACCGTCGACCGCCTGCTCGCTGGCGTCGAATCCTAGCCCCGGGAGTATGTCCCTCGGGACCGCCAGGCTCCCGCCGGGCCACCACGCGCACGGGAATCCACCAGCACGGCATAGGGTCACGGGGCAACGGGGCCGTTGTACATCGCGTGGCGAGGACGCCGGCGTAGAAACGCCTACGACAATACCCACGGCATTAACCCCACACGATCGCCCGGTTCACTCCGCCCGCGAAGCCCACCACGCGCACACCGCTTCGATCAGTTCCGGCACCTCGTGCCGCGTCGGTTCGATTGTGATCCGGATGCCCCGCTCCGCTGCGGCGGTGGAGGTGACCGGACCGATCGACGCGAAGGCAGCCTGGGCTTGCAGCGCCTGCAAGCGCGCACCGCCGCAGGCCTGCGCATCGTGCCTGCCCTTTTTCAATCTCGTGGATCCGCAGTCGCCCAAATTGATTCGCAGCTGTCCCGGGGCAATGATTCTTGGCGGGTCGAAAGGGTCGATCTACTACGAGTCGGCGCCCGTTGGATCGAGAAAGCCGACAATCGATTCGAGCGACTGAATTGTTGCATTCTTGGCGCAAGGACCGCTTTCTTCTGGCCTGGCGTTTGCTTGCAATGTTACGATTGTAACAATATTTGGATACGTAACGCAATTGTATCGGTGGGCCCGTTGACAGTCTTGGGATCGATCGGCG
>JAUIKJ010000333.1 GCA_030430835.1 Candidatus Hydrogenedentota bacterium | reverse complement strand
GGGCGAGCTGCGATTCAAGTTCGTTCATGCGTACGGCAAGTTCGCCAGGCGCACTCTCGATATCGAGCGGCGCACGGCCTTCGATCGCGGCGAGCTTGGCTTCGAGCTCGCGCACCTGCGCCTGAAGGTAGCTCGTCTCGGGGCGGTCATCGCTGCCCTGAAGGGCGGCAAGCCGGGCTTCGACTTCCGCGAAACGCGCGTCTACTTCGTCCGGGGTGATAGGCAGGGCCTGCGGGGCACGCCCTTCAATCGCAGCGAGCTTCGATTCCATCTCGGCGAGACGCGTCTCCATCGCCGTGGTGGCCGCGGCGGGATCCTGCGCACGCAGCGTTTCGTAGCGAAGCTCCAGGTCTTCGATTCGCTGCGCGACTTCGTCCGGTGTGGTTTCGATGACGCGTGGCTCGCGGCCTTCAATCGCCGCCAGCTTGGCCTCGAGTTCGCGGATGCGATCTTCGGAGACGGATCCGGTCAGCGGGCGGGATTCGAGTTGCGCCACGCGCGCGCCAAGATCCGCGGGCTGGCTGGCGAGCTTTGACTCAAGCTCAGCGAGACGAGTCTCCGTTTCCTGTACCCGCTGCTCCACAGCCCGTCGAGCGGCGTCACGCTCGGCCTGGCTCTGGGTGCTCACCGTGGAGGGGGGCACCGTGCCGACGCCGGGGAAGTTCGCGCCGTAGACTTCTTCGGTTTTAAGTGTAACCGCCTCATCAACGATGGGCGATGCAGGCTTGCGAATACGGGCGTTCGAGATCTGTGCACCCTCTTCGCGGGCTACGGGCGGCAGTGCGCGGCGGGCCTCCGCGTCAAGCGGTTGCTCCATATCGCTGGCCGTGGGGGTGGACTCGGAGAGCTTGCGCGTGTTGCCGTTGGGCACGGCCTCCGCGGATTCAGGCGCGCCGCCGCTACCGGTGGTGCAGCCTGCGATGCAACATACGGCGGCTAATAGAACACCGCGATGTAAAGTGGCCCCAAGCCCCAAGTGTATTTGTCCCCAATGGATCGGAAGCTACGAGCACCGAACGATTTGGTCCGGCTGGAAATCGGACGACGACCGACCGATCGTTAGTACAGGTTTCCGTTGTTCCGCTGCGCGTCACGGATGGCTTCGGCGCGGGTTGCGAGCGCAACCGCTTCGCCACCACGACCGATGGCCTGGTATAGCGCAGCCGTGGCATGCAGGCGAACGCTCACATCCGGATGATCGGCACGCAGGGCGACATTGTGGATGTATTGGGCGCGCTCGAACATGGGCTCGGCTTCGTCATAGCGGCCGAGGTTCGTGTAGAGAATACCGAGATTGGTCAGAACGGTGGCCAGGTAGGGGTGGTCACGACGCTCGGCCTTGTCGTTCACCTCGACGGCACGAAGCAACAGGTTTTCCGCTTCGACGTATTCGCCGCGATCATTGTGGACCAGGGCGAGCCCGTTCAGGCTGCGGCTGACCTCAATGTTGAACTGGTCGCGCTCGTTGATGTCCAGGGCACGACGATAGAGATCTTCAACGTCGTCCATGTCCTCAAGGATGTAGTGCAGGTCGGCGAGGTTATTCAGGGTCTGGGGCAGGTCTCGATGGTTGCGGCCCAGCGCATGCTTCTTCAGATCCAGCGCTTCCTGATAATAATGTTCCGCCTCGTCGAAGTTCCCGATGGCGTGGTACACCCGGCCCAGACCGTTCAAGGTGTCTGCACGGCGGTACTTGGTCTTGGTTTCATCAAGCGCCTGCTGATAGAGGACCAGCGCGTTCTGATACTCGCCCGCGTCGTAGTTGTCCATCCCGGCAAAGTGATAAGAAACCCAGAGGTTCAATTCGGCGTGAGCCGTAGCCGGTACAAGCGAGAATAATGCGGCAAGTGCAGTCGTTGCCAAAATCAGGCGCAAGCGCATGTGTCCATCCCCTTTCCATGCCACGGCCGAAAAACACCGCGGGCGAATGGCCAAAGATTCGGTCCTTCCGTCGACGCATCCAAGGATAGCGCATGGACTTGCGCCAGTCAACAATTTCACGAAGCCCCCCGGAATCCAGTTGGACAGGGGCGAACTGGAGGGTGGTTCTGCTTTTAATACGAAAAGCCGCCGCGGCATACGAAATACGCACGTCCCGCGGGCGTTCAAAGTTGAAATAAAATGGAAGATCAGGTAAAAGACACGTATACTGTTGACGGTATCGCGGCTGCAGCCCGCTGTCCCGCCGGTGAGCCGATCGCTCGCTGGCGGCAGGCTGCGCCGGGAAGGGAAAACGCCCACGCGCCGGGGACGCCGGCACGTAACGCGAGGAGAAACGAATGAAGCAGTCCACGCTGGCCTTGACCGGCATGCTCTTGACCGTACTCTTCCTGGCCGGTTTCGCCGGTGCGGACGAGGTCGTGGTCGAACCGGCGCAGGACGCCGAGGTCGAGGTGCTGGAAGTCGTTGACCTTGCGGACACGACCGACGACACGATGGCGGTGGAAGAGGTGGAAGAGGAAGAGATTGTGGTGGCGATGGAGACCAGCGCACCGCGTGACGTCTGGTGGGGCAACCGCTCGCATTCCTTCGGCAACTACCTGCGCTTCGAGCGTGTGGCCGCCAACAGCGGCATCTGCAAATACTGCGACCAGAACCTGGTCGACTGTGCGACCGGCATTCAGTGTCAGGCCTGCGAATTCATCTGCGAGAGCTGCGACGATTGCCCGCCGACCTACTTCGACAAGATTTTCTTCGACCTGGACAAGGCGGTTCTTCGCCCCGACGGCATCGCCGAATGCGAGAAAGCGGTGGCCTACCTTACGATGCATCCGGAGAAGTCGGTGCTCATCGAAGGGCACACCTGCGACCTCGCCACGAACACCTACAACCAGAACCTCGGTCGTCAGCGCGCCGAAGCGGTACGCAGCTACATCGTAAACCAGGGCATCGACCCGGCCCGCGTGTCGGTCAAGTCCTTCGGCGAGTCGCACCCCTGGGTAGGCAATCCGCAGCGCGAACTCAACCGCCGCGCGATCATCATCGTCCTGCCGAACTAAGACGCCCCCGAATAAATAACACGCGGCGGATTGTGAAACACACAATCCGCCGCGTTGCTTTTTGTGAAGATGGTACCTGGGGGCGGGTTCGAACCGCCGACCTCTGGATCCACAATCCAGCGCTCTAACCAACTGAGCTACCCAGGCATCGTGCATTGGATTCCGCCGCGGGGGGTGCGGCGGAACGGTCGGAGATCTTAGCGCGTTTGCGCGGCACCGCGCAACTATTGTGTGTGTCGCGGTTGCGACGGGGCACGTTGACAGCGTGCCGCGCTGGCCGCCACAATCGGCGCGATGCAAAATGAACACGAACGATTCATGCGCGCGGCGATGCGCGAGGCGGAACGCGCCATGGATGCGGGCGAGGTGCCGGTCGGCTGCGTGATCGTCCACGATGGCCTGATCATCGCCAAGGGCCACAATCAGCGGGAGTCGCTGCAGGACCCCACGGCGCATGCGGAGGTGCTGGCCATCACGGCCGCGGCGGCACACCTGGGGAGTTGGCGGCTGGAGGACACGCGCCTCTATGTGACGCTGGAGCCGTGCCCAATGTGCGCGGGGGCCATCATCCTCTCCCGGATTCCCGAGGTGTATTTCGGCGCGATGGACCCGAAGGCCGGGGTCTGCGGTTCGCTCATGAACCTCCTCGAAGATACCCGCTTCAACCACCGGCCCGCGGTGTACCCGGGCATCCTCGCGCCGGAGTGCGGCGGCATGCTCAGCGGGTTCTTC
>JAUIKJ010000332.1 GCA_030430835.1 Candidatus Hydrogenedentota bacterium | reverse complement strand
CCTGGCCGATGGACGAACTCAGTGTAGTTGTCCCCAATGGCGTGCTTTGGATCTACGCCGTATTCTTTTTTCTCATGGGCATGGTCGCATTGCTACGACCGCAGTTCGTCGTGCAGTTTTTCGGCATTGCACTGACGACGCCGGATGCACGCAACGAAGTGCGCGCGGTATATGGCGGTTTCGGCGTGGCCATCGCGAGCCTGTGTGCCTATGCCACGCAACAGCCTCTGCTGAGCTCCGGGGTGGTGCTCACGGTTGCCGTTGCCCTCCTGGGCATGGCCGGGGGCCGACTGATCGCGACGCTGGTTGAGCGGCCTGGATGGTGGCCGTGGTTCTTCTTCGCGGTAGAACTCGTGCTCGGCGCCGTGGGGCTGCTGCTCTTCGTCGGCTGATCGACGTCAGCCCGCCAGCGCGCGCTGGCACGCTTCGGCCAGCAGCTTGCCATCCGCCGTGTCGCCCAGTGCCTTCTTCATGACGCCGGTGAGTTTCCCCGCGTGATTCACCTCAGGGTGCTCCGCGAGGTAGGCACGCACTTGATCATCCAACTGTTCCGCCGTGAGCTGCTTCGGCAGGAACGCTTCGATGATCGCAATCTCGTTCTCGGAGGCCGCGGCCTCTGCTTCCTTGCCAAGCTCCCGGAACTGCTCCGCGCTCTGCTGGCGTTTGCGCACCTCGGAGCGCAGCGTCTGCACGATCTCCGCATCGGAAATCTCCGCGTCCTTGGCGCCGGCCTTCTCCTTGACGAGAATGGCACCCTTGGCCATGCGCAGGCATTCCAGGCGCACGGTGTCCTTGCTGCGCATGGCGTCCTTGATGGCGTCCTGAATGGCTTGCTTGATATGCATGATCGGGTTCTCCTGAATCCGGGAGCGTAGCGCGCGGCGGGCCGTTGCCGCAAGCTGCCGCCTCCCTTTGCCGCGTCTATGCGCACCCTGCGTCCCGCACGCGCCGGGATAGGAATCCCGCACAGAAAGTGCACAGGCGAAACACAGGCGTATCAAAAGGATTCTTCCTGGGCACAGCCTAAGTTGATGAGCGCTGCTACCAAGCCAACCGCAGCGAAGGAGCGTTCATCATGTGGAACAAAGATCGGGAAAGCCGCTATGCCATCACCCTGTCTCCGGACAAGTTGGAGAATTTCGACCGCAGGCGCAGCGCGTGGTTTGAGACCCCGGAGCAAGTCCGGCGTGCGCAGCGTTGGGGCGCACGCAAGAAGAAGCTGCTGGCCTGGGTGCAGGTACAGATGGAGGCAAGGTTGACCGTGCGGGAGCGGCATTGCATCGCGCTCTATTACTTCGAGGATCTCACCTACCGTCAGATCGGTGAGCGTACCGAGACCAACGCGTCCTCCGCCTACCGCGCCGTGGTGCGCGGCCTGCGCAAGCTGCGTCAGGCCGCCGCGGAGGATGAATCGTGGAAGAAGTACTGATCCGACCTAGGACGCCATGGCATGTTTGGCGAGTCCCGCGACGAAGGGCGCGGCGTCGGGCATGGGCTTCGGCGTGTCGCTGCTTGCCGTGTAAAGCGCCCAGAGCGTTTCGAAAGCCTGGCCAAAGCCGCGGGTTTCCATGTAGGCGCGGCCGGCGGTGCCCATGGCTTCGCGGAGCATGCGGCTGCGGACCAAGGTTGCCATGGCCTCGGCGAGCGCGACAGGGTTGTTCGCGGGGACGACGAGTCCAGTCTTGTCCGGCAAGAGGTTTTCCGCGGGGCCGCCTTGATCCGTGACGATGACGGGGGTGCCCGAAGCCTGGGCCTCGAGCACGACGTTGCCGAAGGTGTCGGTGGTGCTGGGAAACACGAAGGCGTCGGCGTTGGCGTACATGGCGGTGAGATCCTCACCCTCGAGATAGCCCGTGAAGACGGCCGGTGTACTCGCCAGTTCGGCCTCCATCTCGGCGCGATAGGGGCCATCGCCGGTTACGACGAGGCGCGCGTGCAGGCCATCCGACCGCAGTTGGCGATAGGCTTCGGTCAGAACATGCAGGTTCTTCTCGCGCGAGACGCGGCCGACATAGAGCAGCATGACTTCATCGTCCTTGATTCCGAATCGGGCGCGCAGCGCGGGATCCGCTTTCCCGGGATGGAAGCGATCGATGTTGATGCCGCGCGGATAGACGACGATTTTCTCCGGGTTGAGACCCTTCTCCAGGAGCTCCGCCGCGGTGGCTTTCGAGGGAACGAAGACCTTGTCCATCTGATCGTAGAACCAGATCATGTAGCGCCAGGCGAGGTCTTCGACATAGGCATCGTCGGTGAGGGCCTTGGCGTATTGCGGGAAGGCGGTGTGGTAGGTCGCGGAAACCGGAAGGCGTAGCGTGCGCGCCGCGGCCAATCCCGCAAGACCCACCGGGCCGGGTGTCGCGATGTGGATATGCGAGAATCCTTCGCGGTAGCAGTAGTCCACCATCGAGAGCACGGGCGGCGCGAGCAGCTTCAGCTCCGGATACTCCGGCACGGTGAAGCGGCCAATGGGATCGAATTGGCGCACGCCACGCTCGTCCGGCTGGTGCTCGTCGAAACTGGTGACGATGGTGTAGTCCTTGTTCAGACGCTGCGCGAGGGCACGTTGCTGTTGCAGCGTGCGGGCGACGCCATTGACCTCAGCATAGGTATCCGTGAAGTGGGCGACGCGTGGGCAGGTGACGAATTCGTCCGGCGTCTGGCCATCAAGGAAACGGTCGAGCACGTCGCGGCTGAACTTGCGCTCCTGCACGTAGTGCGAATAGGCGAAAAAGTAGGGCGTGACCATGGCATAGAGCGCGCCGCCGGAGGCGAGGGATTCGAAGAGTTCAAAGAGGCGCGCGTGGAGCAGACGATCCAGCACGTGGTTGCCGAGGTGCATGAGCACCTCGTTCGACAGCTCGTTCATGAAGTCGAACCAGACGCGATCCAGATCGGCGCCTTCCGTGCGGCCGTGCTCCATGATGCGCAGCAGATCCGCGTCGCGCCGGATGAGCGCTTCCGCTTCCGCGCGCGCGAGCGTGACCAGCGATTCCTTGCCCGCGGAGGTCTTCGTGCGGCGACGCCGCGCCATAGCGAGTTGGAGGCGCGCGCTCCAGCTTTCCGCGGCCTCTGGCCGGGTGACCAGCGCGCGATCGAGAAAGCGCAGGAGGATGTCCTTGTTTACGTGGCGGTCGAGGCCGAGCTTGCTCTTGTAGAACTGGTAGGCGATGCCGTAGACATTACGTGAGAAGGACTGCGGCGACGAGGGCTTGCCGTGAATACGGGCCGCGCCGCCGTTGATGCCCGCCCACAGTTCGTCAAAGCCGGTTGCGCCGGGGACTTCCGTATAGGCGTCCGCGAGATGCAGCGAGCTGTGGTCGTCCGAGCCCGCAGTGATGTTTTTCTTCCACGCGCCGGCACACGGGACAATACCATGCTTGTCCGCCAGCGTATCGATCTTCTCCGGCGTCAACTGCGCGACCACCTGCCGGAGCATGCGGTTCATCTCAGGGCTCTGGTCGCCGTTCCATTCCCAGTTGCGGTAGAGCAGCGCGAGCTTCTCGACGTGCTCGACCGTGAGCAACTCGTTGGGGCCAAAGAAGGGGTGGGCGCATATGTGCTGCAGGCCCTGCGCATTCAGGTAGGCCGTGAAGTCGTAGATGTTTTCACGCGCCTTGGAGATGTCCTCGTGCTGTGCCTCGGTGAAGCCATAGACCAGCACGTGCACCTTGCAGCGATCCTCCGGGAAATAGGTGGTGTACTCACAACCGGAGATGGTGTTCGGCAGGTGG
>JAUIKJ010000331.1 GCA_030430835.1 Candidatus Hydrogenedentota bacterium | reverse complement strand
GACACACATTCATCCTGCGCCGAGGCGGTCGCCGCCGCTCCCAATACGGACAACGCGGTCAACCCAAGGATAATGAAACTACGCATGATTTCCCCGATACGTTATTGCCGCATTGCGGCACCCAAGAACCGGGTCTGCTGACATTGCATGCAATGCCCCCGCACCCAAAGACCCGAACATAGCGGCATCGACTATAGCAGATCCGCGCCCGAACGACAATCGGCGCAGCCACCCATGCGACCGCGCCAATTGACCTAACTAGAATAAATTTAACTGCTTACACCTTGCCCGGGCAATAACCATCCTCCGTCGGCGGCTCGGCTCCCGGACAGGCATGGTAGCCGCCACTGTTGAAGAACTGGATTGCACGCAGCAGTTCGCTCAGGCTGATGTTCCAATCCTGCGCGTTGTAGTCGCTCGCGTGCGGCGTGCAGCCCTGATTCCCGCCGCCGCCCGGCGCATAGCCATCTTCCGTGGATTCCGGCGGCACCGCGCAGGAAAGGCCGCCGCTGTTGAAGAACTGAATCACACGCAACAATTCGCTCAGGTTCACGCTTCCGTCGGTGTTCTGGTCCGCGGAATGCGTAAACAAGGATGTATCTGTACCCTCGCCCCCCCCTCTCCTTCACCTTCGGTGGCCGGATCGCCGATCAGACAGAAGGCGAGGTCCTGAGTGAAGGAAACCTCGGTGACGCCTTCCTGAATCTGAAGCGAGGCGCTGTTGCCGCCGCTGCCCGGGTACCAGGCGAAGGTGCAGTTGTCGCTGCCGGTCTCCACGATACTCAGCCACCCCGATTGCGGCAACCCGGGATCCAGCAGTTCCGCCTCGAATCGCAGGACGGGGTAGCCCACAAAATAGGTGCCGGTCTCGACGATGGTCGGCGTCACCGTCACAGAGGCATCAATCCCCGCCGGGCGCCCTGCGTTGTCGCTATGGAAGTTTAGCTCGAAGGCGCGCGGGCTGAAGGCACAGGGACTATTCGAGCCATCGAGACCAAGCCCCCACCACACAAGGGCGGTCGGCGATGCCGGTGCAGCAAACTCGTCGAAGCCCGCGAAGAACAGCGCCGCATCACTGTAGGGCGCGCTTAACACCGCATCGGGCGCCAGCGGCGCATGTCCATAGATCGCGTCAGGCGCACAGCTATCGGGCGCGTTGCCCTCGGGTTCGCCCTCCGCCGACATGCCATCACTGAGCACCAGGCGAAATTGACCTGCAGCGCCCCCCCACCCGGCCACGCGAATGAAGTAGGTCTGGCCCTGTGTCATGTCGAGGCCAATGCCCGAGGGGCCGCCGGTATCGCCGCAGCCGTCGTCATCGCAGGCCAGCAGGTTCGGCGCCGCGCAACTACCGTCGAAGACCCCGAGCGTCGTGTCGAAGTCGGTGCCGGTGCACATATTGATGGTGTGAAAGCCCGTCACCGCCGCCGTGTACTGGTACCAGACGTCGCGAAAATCGCCGAGGTTGTCCCCGCAGGTCAGCGATTGTGTTCCCCGCGCGTTGTGGGTGCTGCCCACCACAGGCACCTGGTTCTGCAGCGGGATCGCATTCTCGCAGTCGTCGTTGGCCGGGATCGCCTGACACAGCGTGTCGGGCGTGATTCCCACGGCGCGCGCAGCGGCCTGTACGTTGGCCTGCTGACCCGCATCGAAACCAAGGTTGATCGCGGCCTGGGTCAGCGCATTGTGAAAATCCGTCCAGTTCGCTGCGGGCAGGATCAGGTTGGTCTGCACTTCGTAGTACAGGTCGGCCACGCTGGGGATTCCCATCGCGCTCACCGTCTCCCCACGGAAGGATCCGCCGTCGGTGAGAAGAAAGCAGAACTTGTTGCTGACACCGGAATTGATGTGCACACCGCTTCGATCGGTACCGCTGGTAACGTAATGCAGGCTGCAGGTGCTGTCCGGATGGTCAAAGGCCGGCGGGTTGGCCATGTCCCGGATCGCGCCGAATCCCGGCACATCTTCGCCCAGCAGCCAGCGCACCTCCGGCGTGTCCGTGCCACTACCGTTCTCGAGGTCAACAAACTCGCCCCATACATCGGAAAAGGACTCGTTCAAGGCCCCGGAGATGGTCGAGTAAATCAATCCGGAGGTATTCTGGGTCACGCCGTGGGTCAGTTCGTGTGCCACCACATCGTCGGCTGCGGAGAATCCCTCGCCGAAGTACATGCGCGTGCCGCTCCAGAAGGCGTTGGCGTAAGGACAAGGGGCTTCCGGATCGCAATAGCGCACCGTGCCGCTCATCGTCGTTCCCGCGCCATCGATGCCGTCGCGGCCGTGCTCGTTGGCATAGAAGTTATAGGTGTCGCCAAAATATTCGTACGCGAGATCCACGTCGGCATCGCTGGTGGCGCCGTCCCCTTCGGATCGCGCCAGGGTACCCGGGTCAGCCGAGGTGTTGTTGGCGTTGTAAATCTCGCGGTCCAGCGCGCTGTGAATCAGTGGATAATGAAAGAGCACTGCCCCGTTCATCGCATCGACAAAAACCTGTTCCCGCGCGCGGACACCCGCCGCGTCGCCCGCGGCCACGCGCCAGGCGAGACGGTTGTCGCCCGGACGATCCAGCACGGCCGCGGCGTAGATCACAAGTTCCGGCGGGGCTTCCGCCGCAATGGCCACGGCATCGCCGAGTTCGTAGCGCGCTGCGGTGAACGCGGACGCGAGCGACGCCGCCTCGTCGGCATCGATGGCGGGCGGCCCCAGTTCCTTCACCGGGTAGTGCAGCACGTCACTCATCGCGGCCGTAACGAGGCCGCTCTTACCAACCTGAACAATCACCTGCGCCCCAAAAACGGGAATGCCGCCGAAGGTCTGTTGCAGCCGGACCGTGTCCCGCGCATCGCCCTTGGCGGTATCTACGGGAGTCAGGGCGCTACCCGGCGGCAATCCGAAGGCCGCTTCGTGGGCCCGCACGAATCCCTGCGCCGCGGCCGAGGCGCTGTCGCGCTTACCTGCGCGGAACCCCGCATCCGCCGGCGCGCCGAGGTACACCACATGCCCCGCATCGTTGGTCACCAGATGGGCCGCCGCCGGGTCCGCGCCAGCGCTCAATTCCTTGAGCAAGCTTTCTTCCGCACTCGCCGCCACGGCCGTCACCGGGGCCAACAGGGCCACCAGGCCCATCAGCACCACCAGCAACCATGCGCGCCGCGTCGTGATTTCATTGTCGATCATTCGTTCGTCCCCCACGTTTCTGGCCCGTAGCGTTCTCTATCCTATGGCCCCCAATGGCCTACGGTCCAATCGGATGCCCCGTGTCAGCGGGCGCTCCCCGGACAGTACCCGTCTTCGGTGGGTGGTTCGCTGTCGGGACAGTAGAAATAGCCCCCACTGTTGAAAAACTGAATTACACGCAGCAACTCGGAAAGGCTGATCGCCCAGTCCTGTGGGTTGTAGTCGGCGTCATAGGGGACGCAAGTCGCGTCGCCCGCACCGGGTTGGTAGCCGTCTTCGGTGGAGGTCGGTGGCATGGCGCAGGCGTAACCACCGCTGTTGAAGAACTGGATTACGCGAAGCAGTTCGGACAGGCTGATTTGCTGGTCGCCGTTCTGGTCGGCGGAGTGCACGCCGTCTTCATCGATTCCTTCGCCTTCACCTTCGCCTTCACCCTCGCCTTCGCCCTCACCTTCGCCCTCACCTTCACCCTCGCCTTCACCCTCGCCTTCGCCTTCGCCTTCGCCTTCGCCTTCGCCTTCGCCTTCGCCTTCGCCTTCACCTTCACCTTCACCTTCACC
>JAUIKJ010000330.1 GCA_030430835.1 Candidatus Hydrogenedentota bacterium | reverse complement strand
CGAGCCGCGCTATCTGCTCCCCGACCCAATTGAAACGCTGCGGGCGGCAGAGATGCTGATCCAGGAGGGCTTTGTGGTGCTGCCCTATATCCAAGCCGATCCGATCCTTGCCAAACGGCTGGAAGAGGCCGGGGCGGCCACGGTCATGCCGCTGGGCGCGCCCATCGGGTCGAACCGGGGCATTCGCACGCGCGACATGATCCGCATCATTATCGAACAGGCCAACGTACCCGTGGTGGTGGATGCGGGCCTGGGCGCCCCCAGCCATGCAGCCGAAGCCATGGAGATGGGCGCGGACGCGGTGCTGGTCAACACGGCGCTGGCCGACGCGCGTGACCATGGACCGATGGCCAAGGCCTTCGCCTTGGCAACCGACGCGGGGCGCATGGCGTACCTCGCGGGACTGGGACCGGAACGCAGTACGGCGGCGGCGAGCTCGCCGCTGACGGGTTTTCTTGACGGAACGGAGTAAGAGCATTGGCAAAGCTGGTAATTGATGGACAGGAAGCGGAACTCCCAGACGGCGCGGCAATCATGGACTCTGCAGAGACCTTGGGGGTGCCCTTCGGCTGCCAGGCCGGGCAGTGTGCGACCTGCGTGATCATCGTTGAAGAAGGCATGGAAAATCTGGCGCCGAAGAACGCCGCGGAAGAGGACATGGGCCTGCGCGACAATGAGCGGCTGGCCTGCCAGGCAACAATTCGATCCGGCACGGTGAAGGCCACGTGGTAGGGCTTTGACAGCCGGGCACGGCCTTCTTATAGTGGGCGTTCACCAACGCACTACGGGAGGCTGGAGATGGCTAGCGAGATTAACCGCCGTGACTTTGTGAAAACCGCGACGGCCGCCGGCGTGGCCGCGGGTATCGCCGCGCCGCGCGCCATGGGCGCGAACGAACGGATTCGCGCCGGCTTCATCGGTATCGCCAACCGGGGCGGTCAACTGATCAAGGCCGCGCAATCGCACAGCAACCTGGACATCGTCGCGTTGTGCGACGTGCACAAGCCCACGCTGGACCAACGTGCAGAGGAAGTCGGCGGCGATGTCGCCAAGTACGAGGACTTCCGCAAACTGCTCGAACGCGACGACATCGATGCGGTGTTCATCGCCACGCCGGACCACTGGCACGCCATCCAATGTATTCAGGCCTGTGAAGCCGGAAAGGATGTCTACGTCGAGAAGCCCCTTTCGATGACCATTCACGAAGGCCGCAGGATGGTGGAGGTGGCACGCCGCACCAAGCGCGTGGTACAGGTGGGCGTGCACCGTCGCGCTTCGGAAATGTTTGAGGAACTGCACCAGTTGGTAAAGTCGGACTACGTCGGCAAGGTGACCGCGTCGCACGCCTACCGCATCACGAACATGTGGCCCAATGGCATTGGCCGATTGCAGCCGCAGGCACCGCCCTCCGACTTGAACTGGGATCTGTGGCTCGGGCCGCGCGCGGAGCAGCCCTACCAGGACAATATCGCCCCCTACAAGTTCCGGTGGTGGATCAACTACTCCTCGCAAATGGGCAATTGGGGCGTGCACTATTTCGATCTAATCCGCTGGATTCTGGACGAAGAAGCGCCGTCGGCGGTCTGCGCGATGGGCGGCCGCTACGCGGTGGATGATGACCGGACGATTCCCGACACGGCGATGGCAGTCTTCGAGTTCCCCTCGGGTGGCCTGATGAACTTCGGCCAGTTCGAAGCATCAGGGCACCGAATGCTGCCGGCGGAGATTGACCTGCGCGGCACCAAGGGCATCGTTTATGCCAGCAGCAACAAGTACGAAGTGATCCCCGAAAAGGGCGGCCAGTTTCAGGATCCCGCGCCGCGATGCGCGGCAAAGGAAGGCCGTGCCGCAGGCAGCAACCACGACCTAACCGCGCAGCATATTGGCGACTTCCTGAACTGCATCAAGTCGCGTGAACTCCCCCGCGCAGACGTCGAGGTCGGTCACCGCTCGACGGTGTTTTGTCACCTGGCGAACATCTCGCTGGCGACCAAGTCGCGCCTCGAATGGGATCCCGTGAACGAACGTATCACAAACAATGAGGCGGCCAACGAGTTGCTACACTACGAATACCGCGCGCCCTGGACGCTGGGCTAAGGAGAGGCACATGCTGGCGACGATGACGGGGATCCTGCTGGCGCTGTCGGGAACGGGTGCCACGCAGTGGCACGACGCATGGGAACTGCGTGAGGGTCCGGTCACGATCCCGGAGGCCGGCGTATACACCGTGTGGGCCTGGGTCTACAGGGGCGCGTCGCCGAAAGTGTCGGTGAACGATACGGCGATCGCCTTCAGCGGCTTCGCGCCCAATGACGACGAGGCGCAGTGGGTTTCCGGCGATGGGCTTGCCTTGGAGAGGGGCGCCGCAGAGATTGCCGTGGGCGAGGGTGTGGCGTCGGTCGTACTGACGACGGATCGACGATGGAAGCCGGCGTCTGCATTGCCACTGCTACGCGTGTCGAGCAGTCCGGAGGGTCCGCGCGACAGCCGGGTCTACCAGCGCAAGGGCACGAACACGAAATTCAGAATGACGGACTTTGCGTCGCGCGATGACTGGGAATCCTTTGCCGAGCGGCTGCGCCGAAGGATCCTCGTTGCCTGTGGCCTGTGGCCGATGCCGGAAAAAACGCCGTTGAACGCGAAGGTATTCGGGCGCATCGAGTATGCGGACTACACGGTGGAGAAGGTCCACTTCGAAGCCTTTCCCGGCTTCCTGGTGACGGGCAATCTCTATCGGCCCGTGAATCCACCGGACCGCGTTCCCGGCGTCGCCTGCCCGCACGGCCATTGGGAGAACGGTCGCCTCGAAGATGGTGAGCGCGGCTCCGTCCCGGCGCGCGGAATTACATTAGCGCGCATGGGCATGACCGCCTTTACCTACGACATGGTCGGCTACAACGACTCGCTTCAGCTTCCGCACAAATGGGAGAGTGAGGCCGAGAAGCTCTGGGGCATTCACCCCTTCGCGATTCAACTGCTCTCGAGTATCCGTGTGCTCGACTTTCTGGAGACACTTCCGGAAGTGGATATTGAACAGCTCGCCTGCACGGGCGCATCCGGCGGCGGCACGCAGACTTTCGCGCTGGCCGCGGTCGACTCGCGCGTGAAGATCGCTGCGCCGGTCAACATGATTTCCAGTACGATGCAAGGTGGCTGCATCTGCGAGAACGCACCACTCATCCGCATGAACAATTCGAACATGGAGATTGGCGCGCTGATGGCGCCGCGCCCGATGCTGATGGTCTCCGCCACGGGCGACTGGACCAAGCTCACACCGGAGGTGGAGTATCCCGCAGTGCGCAGTATCTATGCACTGTACGGTGCGGAGGACCAGCTCGAAGAACAGCAGATCGACGCGCCGCACAACTACAACCTGCAAAGCCGCGAAGCGGTCTACCGTTTTTTGGGCAAGCGCATTCTTGAAGGCGAAGCTTGGGACCGCTATGCCGAACCTCCCTACGAATTCGAAGGCTTAGAGGCGCTTCGCGTGTTTCCTGACGGGGAATTGCCCGCGGGCTACGAGAAGGGCGAGCCCGTCATCCAGTCGCTCATCGGAGCGCGGCGTGCGCAGGTGGCGCGAGCGCTTGCGAACATGACCCCGGACCAACGCGCCGAACGTCAGGAGGCTTTCCGCGACATGCTCCACCTGGACGCGCCCGTCGCGGACGCGGAAGGAAACCTGCTCGGAGAATCCCACGTCGGCGGCTACCGTTGCCAATCGTGGACGATCGGGCGGCATG
>JAUIKJ010000329.1 GCA_030430835.1 Candidatus Hydrogenedentota bacterium | reverse complement strand
CGTGAGTTCGCCGTTTCCACCGGACAAGCAGAAATCGAAGGGCTTCATGATCAATGTCTGCGTAGACATGACCGCGGGCGAGTGGGTTGTGCTGCTCGATTCGGACATTGTGTTGCCGCCGGACTTCATGACGCAGCTGCTCACTTTTCCGGAATCGGTCCGCTTCGTCGCGCCCGATGGCCGCCGCATGCTTTCCGCGGAGCAGACGGCCCAGATTTTGCTCGGCGAGATAAAACCACACGAACACTATTCGGATCTCGCCGAAACCGACACGGAATACCGCCATCACGAATCCGATGGAATTCCCCCGGGCTTCTGCCAATGTGTCCGGCGCGTGGTTCTCGATACGCTTCGCTACCCGGAGTTTGATCATTTCGAGGGAGCGGACTGGTGGTTCGCCAAGGAAACACTCGAGCAGTTCGGGCCACTCGCCCGGCTCGAAGGCATGAAGGTGCTTCACCTCGACCACGGCGGCAGCCAGTGGTACGGCGCGGGAAAGCAGATGTGATGGGCGCCGCGCACTGCCCATGAAGATCGCCTTCGTCGATCTCCTATTCTCTTGGCCGCCCAACGGCGGGGCGGACGTGGACCTCTACAACACCGCCGCCGCGCTGCAACGGGCCGGACACGAAACGCAACTGTTCGTGGCACACCTGAAGTCGTCGTGGGAACGCGGTGCATGCGATCCGGACGCGCTTCCTTTCCCCGCACAGCGCCTTGATTTCACCCGGCGCGACTTTACCGTCAATGCGCTGAAACAGCGATTGCAGACCGCGCTCACGGCCTGTGCCCCGGACGCCGTCCTGCTTTGTGATGGGTTCTTCCTGAAACACCGTCTGCACGAAGTGCTTGCACCTTATCCCTACGCGATTCGCTACTATGCCTACGAGATGGCCTGTCACCGGAACATTCTGCGCTATCGGGATGGCAGCCCCTGCGCGAAGGCGTACCTCGACACGCCCGATTTCTGCCGCCAGTGCGCCCTGAGTTATCTCGGCCCGGATCTGCGCGCAGCACGACGCAATGCATGGATCGATGAATACCTGATCGCGGATGCCAGCAATCCGGACTATCGCGCCGCACAGACCGCCACGCTGCGTGGTGCCGCAGCCGCCATTGTCTACAATGAAGTGATGGCCGCGCTGCTGTCGGGATATACCGAGACCCACGTGGTGCCTGGCGGCGTCGATCTTGAAGCCTTCCCATACTGCCCCCGCCCACGTGAGACGGACCACAAGACCATCCTCATGACCGGACGTGGCGAAGATCCGATGAAGGGCGCGGCGGTACTGCTGGAAGCCGGCGAACGCCTGCGCGCGGAACGCAGCGATTTCACGGTGCAGATTACGATGCCCGAAGACACGGCCGGTCCCGGCTGGTTTCATCCCGTGGGACGTCACAGCCATGCGGGCACCTGCGCGCTCTACACGGCTGCGGATATCGTGGTTGTGCCCAGTGTCTGGGAAGAGCCCTTCGGCATGGTGGCGGTCGAGGCCATGGCGGTGGGGCGCCCCGTCTGCGCAAGCCGCACCGGCGGGCTGCAGCATATCGTGCGCGATCGCGAGACGGGGCTACTCTACGATCGTGGTGATGCGGCCGCGCTCGCGGCCGCCCTGAAGCAGTTGCTCGACGATGCGCACATGCGTCATGCCATGGGAAATGCGGCGCGCGCACGCGTCGAAACGGAGTACACCTGGGACCATATTGTCGCCCAGCATTATCCCGCCATCCTGGATCGACTGGCCCGGGAGACGGCGCTATGAGCCGCGATGAAATCAGCAGCATCTTCGGATCCGTCTTCGACGAGCCCGACTTCGGCGAGGGTGCCTTCCCGGCGCGCTACGCCAGCCGGCGGGTCGCCTTCGTTGATCTGAATTTCTCCTGGCCACCGAACGGCGGTGCGGACGCCGACCTCTACAACGTGATCCTCGGCCTGCAACAACAGGGACAGGAAGTACATCTCTTCTTCCTGCACGAAGCGGGGTCCAGCGACCGTGGCATCGCCAACCCGGATCGTCTCCCCTTCCCCGCAACCCGGCTGAGCGTGGCGCCGGACACGATGTCCGGGGAATTGATTGCGGATCGCTTTCGCGAGATGGTCGACGCTTTCGAAGCGGATCTCGTCTTCATTCAACATGGCTTCGCTCTGAAGCCCTACGTCACCCATGCCCTGGCGCACCATGTGACCATCGGCCGTTACTACGCACACGAACTCGCCTGCGCGCGGGACCCGCTGCGCTACCGCGACGGCGCCCCCTGCCCAATGGATTATCTCCGCACGCCGGATACGTGCCGGCGCTGCGCGCTCGCCCATCAGCGCCCCCAACTTACCCGCGGCGAACTCCAGACCTGGAACCGGGACTACCTCGCCGCACGCGCCTACGAAGCGCAGTACCATCAATACCTGATCGCGTCGCTGCACACCTTCGATGCCATCGTGGTGAGCAACGCACAGATGAAGGCGGATCTTCAGGGGTTCCATGAGAACGTATACATCTTTCCCGGCGGTGTCCATGCGCAGTCGGTCGTCGAGGAGATTCCCGCTCCGAAGCCACCGGGTGCCAAGCAGGTCATTCTCATGACCGGGCGCGTGGAAGATCCCCTCAAGGGACTCGCGGTCCTGCGTGATGCGGGCGAGATGCTGCGCACGCGGCGGGACGACTTCGAGATCTGGGCGACCCATTTCGACCGGACCCTGTCGGATGGACCGTTCAAGGCGCTCGGATGGATGAACCACGGCGAGGCGCTGGCGCTCTATAAGCGTGCGGATATCGTGGTGGTGCCGTCGATCTGGGAGGAGCCCTTCGGGCTGGTGGCCGTCGAGGCCATGGCGGCGGGCCTGCCCGTATGTGCAAGCCGGGTCGGCGGATTACAGGAGATTGTCGCCCACAATGAAAGTGGATACCTCCACACGCGCGGCGATGCGAAGGAACTGGCGCAGCAGATTAACACCTTGCTCGATCAGCCCCGGGTACGGCGTGCGATGGGACAAGCAGGCCGCAACGCGGTTGCACAGCAATACACCTGGGAGCGTATCATCGAGCAACGTTACCTGCCGCTAATCGATCGGATGGCTCCATGACCGCGCCCCAACGCATCTGTGCGTACTACAGCCATGGCCCGCACTTCACGCGCATGCTCAAGCACCTGCGCGCCACCTATCCATCCGCCAGGATTACGGCCATTGTTCCCCCGTCCTACCCGAAGGACGCGCTACGGGACCTCGCGAACGAAGTGCGCAAGACCGGTCAAGCGCACTACGGGCTCCGCTCGCCCGGGGCCTTGCGCAATCTTATCCGCGACATCCGCGGTGCGCGCTTCGATCTCTTCGCGGTGATGTTCGACAGCCCCAAGCTGCGCCTCTTCGCACGCGCCAGTGGCGCGGCGCAGCGGTGCGTCTACACGATCGACGGCCGCCTCTGCCCCCTGCAGGGCGCGGTCATTCCGGCGTTGGGGAGTGAACTGTTGCGCAGAATCCAGGGGCACCTGCTCTATCTGCGGCTGTGGTGCATCGTCCACTTTCAATCCGTCGAAAAAAAATAACGGCGCCCCATCCATGGGACGCCGTTGTATCGAATCGGCGAAGGGACTTCGCCGCTACGGACTGGCCCGCCGGTCGCCCGGCGGACGCGGGTGGATGCTCAGGTGACCGCCGGCTGTGCCCGGTTCGCAGACATGACCTCACGACGCATTGCCTGAACGGTGCCATGAAGACAGCGCGGGCAATAGGTGTGGCTCACCTGCTGCGC
>JAUIKJ010000328.1 GCA_030430835.1 Candidatus Hydrogenedentota bacterium | reverse complement strand
TGCAGACCATCACCGCCGTGCAACAGCCGCAGGCCGGACCGGGTACATTGCTTGCCAATCTTGCCTATGCGGTCGACCAGGCAATTCGCGCGCCTTATAGCGTCGACGATTCCGTCGATAACTACGACCTCTCGCTGACCGCGACCTATCTTGTGTTCGACGGATTCGCGCGCCACTTCACGAACGCCATCGCGCGGCACGGCCGCAGCGAGACCGAAGCGGCGCTCGACGAAGCGCGGCGGCTCCTGCTGGATGCGGTGGCTCAGACCTACTACGGTGTGCAGCTTGCCCGGGAGAACCGGGCGATAGCCCTTGCGGATGAAGCGTTCAACGCCAGGCTCTTGAAGGATGCAAAGGCCCGCCAGCGGGTAGGCACAGGATCGCTTAGTGACATCCTGAACTTTGAGGTGCGCGTTCGCGCTGCGCGGTCGGCCATTCTGGTGGCCGAACGCGACCGCAACCTCGCGCGGATCGCGCTGGCTGCGCTGATGGGTATCGACGATGCCGCGCTTCCTGCCGAGGTGAGCATCGCCGACCTGGAGCCCGAGCACCCGGAAGAGCTGAGCCAACCCGAGACCGAGAGTCTGATGAACCGCGCCCTGGCGGATCGTCCGGATCTTCGCCGTGCCGACCATGGCCTGGATCGCGCCCGCGCTACGGTGGGCCAGCAACGCGCCGCCTATTATCCTGTGGTCGGCGCCTTCGGCACGCAGAGCGCTGCCCTTTCGGACGATAGCCGGTTCGAATCCGACGATTTCGCGTCGACCGTAGGCTTCAACGTATCGCTTTCGCTCTTTACCGGCGGACGCAACCGCGCCGCAGTGGTCGAGGCCCGGCATGCCCGCGCGGAGGCCGAAGCGATGCTTCACGATGCGGAGATCACCGTGGCCACCGAAGTGCGCCAGTCGGTGACCGCTCTGGAGACGGCGCAGCAGCAGTTGCTTCTACAGCGTGAAACCACGCAATATGTGGAACGAAATCGCGATCTGGTGGAGAAGGAATATGAGGCGGGACAAGGTGCCCTGGCACGGCTGAACCAGGCGCAGCGCGATTTGATTGAGGCGCAGGCCCGCTTGGCACAGGCCCGCGTCGCCCTGCGGCAGCGCTGGCACGAGCTGCGCACCGCCACCGCGGAAACCCTTGTGGCCTTTGGCCGTATGCAGTAAGCAAATCCAGGTTGTAAACGAATTGGTGGTCCTGTGAGTATTCTCGATACCCTGACGAATCCCTCGATGTTGCATGCGGCGTTGGTGCACCTGCCCATCGCCCTGTCTATGCTCGGCCTGCCACTCGTGTTGCTGAGCGCATGGCTG
Organism: Candidatus Hydrogenedentota bacterium; assembly: GCA_030430835.1. GTDB lineage: Bacteria > Hydrogenedentota > Hydrogenedentia > Hydrogenedentales > JAEUWI01 > JAUIKJ01. The sequence goes on along the minus strand of JAUIKJ010000328.1, from coordinate 2,438 downwards.
CACAAGAACGCCACCCTCCGACTGCTCGCCGTGGGGCTCTATGTGCTGATGGCGGCGACGTCCTATGTGGCGGAAGAGACAGGGGAGGACGCGCGCGGCAAGATTCCGGTCGACATATCGAGCGAGATCGCGCACGTCGTCAGTGATCACGAGGAACTCGCGGAGAAGGTCAAGGGTCTCGCGGCGGTGACCGCGGTGCTCCTCCTGTTGTGCTTCGTAAACCAGGAATCCTTTCGCCGCGCCGTATCGTTGTTCGCCTGTTGTGGCGCGCTGGCATCGGCCATATTGGTGGCGCTGGCCGCGCACCACGGCGGCGAACTGGTCTATGTCCATGGCATCGGTACCGGTCTGATGGACGATCATGCCGCGCGCCAGCCCAAGCTGGAAGAAGGCGAGGCGGGATCCGAGGACTGGATTCCGATTCGTGCGGTCGACATGGCCGCCGCGAAGGCGGTGAGCTATACGCGCGACATCGTACCGATCTTTGAGGATCGCTGCTACAGCTGCCACGAGTCACCCGACCCGGATGGTGACTATGATATGACCACAATCGAGAACCTGCTGAAAGCGGGGGAGAAGGCGGGACCAGGCATCGTGCCCGGTGAACCCGACGAGAGCTCGGTGGTGCAGTACATCCGCGGTATCCTGCAGCCGCGAATGCCCAAGAAGAAAGCGCCGCTCAGCGAGGATGACCTGCACACGATCCGGCTTTGGATCGCGGCGGGCGCGATTGATGATACGGCGACGGCGGCCCCGGCAGCGGAACCCGACCCCGAACCGGCCAGGCCTCTCCCGGCCGCAGCCCCGGCGCCGGCAGCGCCTGCGACGGAAACTCCCGCACCGGCCGAAGCGCCCTTCGATCCTTTCGGATAACGCGCACTCAGGCCTCGCCCCAGAGGGACAGGAACTCGTCGGCCGCCGCATCCTGCAGGATGTCGGGACGGATCAGGCGCTTTACGATTGGGTCCGGGACCCGGGTAATTTCGTTGGTGCCGTCCACGTAGGTCAATGTGCGCAGCACCTTCCCCGCGTCGTCGACTTCATAGTACATCCAGGCGTCGCCTTTGCCGGGGACCATCTGTGCTGTCTTGAAGTACTTCATGCCGCTCCCTTGTCTGAGTTTTTGTTCTGGATCAATGTGCGCCGTTCGGTCAACAACAGATCGCGCGCAGCGCGAATCCCTTCCGCCTCGCTGACGCGGGATCCCGCATAGTGCACGGCAACCGTGCCGGAGAATGCATGCGTGCCGCAGATCAATGCGAGCATGCGCCCATAGTCAACGGTTGTATCTTCCCCCGTGACATCATCAAAGTCGTAGCACCGCGCGGTGATTGCCCGGGTATAGGGCATCACCTTCTCCATCGCGTCGTAACGATCGATTCCCCGCGCCCAGCCGCGCACGTCCGGCATCATCGCGAAGCGGGGATGATTCACCCGGGTGACGAGACTCACCAGGGAATCCGGATAGGCGGAGGGGCCGCGATCGTTGGTCACGTAGATCGAGCTTCCCTTGGTCTCGGCATAGTCCGCAAGGTCCCGAAAAATCGGGGCGGAATCCTCAATAAAGGCCTTCAAGTCATCCGGACGCCGCCAGACCGTGACGGGGTAGTTGCGCCAGACCACGCGGATGGCGGGGCAGTTGAGGCGCTGGGCAATGTCAACCCAAGCCTGATGATTCCGGAGGATTCCGGTGCGATGGGGTTCGGCGGCCGGGCCGAGATCTCCGGCGCCCTCCACATGAATGGCGGCAATGCGTACCCGGTGCTGTCGTGCCGCCGCAGCCAACGCATCTACATAGGCAGAGTCCACGCTGGCAAATTGTTGATAATTCAGGACCAGCGCATTGAGCTCGAATTGCTCACGCGCGACCCGCGGCAACGCCAACATGGGAATCTGCTCCGCTTCCGTACCGACGGAACGGAGCAGCGAATCCGCGTCCAGGGCGAGCGCAAAGCAGGCTGCGTCCTGGGCCTGTGCCTGCCGGGCCAGGCCGGGAAGCACGGTGGCTATCGTGCCCGCGGCGGCGGTTTGGATGAAGGCGCGGCGTGAGCAAATAGGAGACACGGTGGCCCTGCTTAGCGAATCGAGATCATCCGGTCGATCGGTTTCCGTGCACGCGCGATGATCTCTGGATCGAGTTCCACCTGATACTGCATCTTCTGCAGCGCTTCGAGGGTGTCCTCGAGCGTAATCTGGTTCATGTGCCGGCAACGCAAGCTGCAGGAGCGGACCATCTCGCGGTTGGGAAACTGTCCCGCCAGGTTGTCGCCCATGCTACATTCGGTAAACAGGGCGAAGCGCGGCGCGTCTACCTTCTCCACATAATCGACCATCACCTGCGTGCTTCCCGATACATCGACCTTGGCGATTACCTCCGGGCTGCACTCGGGGTGCGCGAGGATGACTGTGTCCGGATACTGCTTCCGCACGTTGTCCAC
>JAUIKJ010000327.1 GCA_030430835.1 Candidatus Hydrogenedentota bacterium | reverse complement strand
GTCGTAGCTCTTCGCGATCTTGATGTACATCTCGTGGTAGCCGGGTGCGTACTGCAGGGTGCCCATGTGCGAATCCAGATGGGTCACGTCAAGCCCGGCGGCATAGGCCTTGTCGATCTGCGCGCGAACTTCGGCCTCGACTTCTTCGGTCTTGGCGTTGAGATAGACCTCGGGCACCGATTCATAGAAGTAGCCCTGATCGTTGCACAAGCTTGGCGCGCCGACCTTGCCAAGCACCGGCCCCCACTTGTAGCGCTTCCATTCGCTGGTCAGCGTGAGATGAAGTCCCAGATTCGCCTTCGGGTTTTCCTTGGCCCAGAGCACCACCTCCGGCACCCAGGGGCAGGGCATCATGATTGTGGCGGAAGTCAGCCCGCCCGCCTTCATGGCGTCCAGCGTGCCCTTGTTCGTGGCTTGGTTCATGCCGCAGTCATCACCGTTCAGGATAAGCACCACCGTGTCCGGCGGAAAGCCGAGACGCTCAACGAGCGGCGGGAGTTTCTCCTCGGCGTGTACCGGGACTGCCGTGTAGAGGGCGGCGATGAGTGTCGCGCAGATCAGGCGTTTCATTCGGTCGATTCCTTGGGGGCAAACAGATTCTTGGGCGCCTCGGCGCTTGCTTCCGCCGGGGTGACTTCATCTTCAGACGCTTCCGGCGCCACGGAAGTTTCTTCGGGCGTCGCGGCGTCCGGGGCTTCCGCAGGTTCCGCTGGTGCGGGCGCCGCTTCTTCGGGCATCGGTTTCCCCACGGGTGCGGCGACTTCCGCAGGCGCTTCCACCGGCGCGGCGGCGTCGGCCGGCGCCGCTGCCTCCGGTGCGGGTTCCGCTGGCGCAGTCGCTTCTGCAGGCGTTTCCTCCGGCATGGTCTCCTCCACCGGGGCCGGCGCTTCGGCCGGTGCGGGTTCCGGAGCGGGCGCTTCCGCCGGCATCGCTTCTACAGGCGCGGGTTCCGCGGCTGCGGGCGCGGCCTTCTGGTGCAGCGTTTCCGGCAGGGTCACGGTCTCGACGGGCGCGCCGGGGACGACGGGCGTCGCCGCGCCGATGCCGCCGTAGCGGAAGTCGTCGGCGTTGATAAAGCCCCAGGCCTTGGTGGCCTGATCGAAGATCTCGATCCGGGCTTCCTGGCCTTTCCACGGCGCCACGTCCCACATGGCCTGAGTCATCTCGGGCTGGTGCTGGCCGCGGGAGACGCGGACTTCTTCCCCGCCCACCAGCAGGCGCACGCCGACGTTTTTGCCGTTGCCGCCACCGACGCGGAAGAGGATCTTCTCGCCGTCGATGGTGAAGGGTTGTGAACGCAGAACACCGGTCGGCGGATCACCCTGAACGTCGCCCGGTTTCTGCCCGATGGTGGCATTGAACTTCTCGAGGGTACCGATCCAACTGAGGCCCTGCTGATTGGCCCGGCGCTTGCCGCCGGTGCGCACGGTGACGTTGTCGCCCTTGACCGGCTGGAAGGTGAAGGCGTCGCCCTCGGCGGTCCAGCCGCTGAGGTCGCCCGCTTCAAAATCGCTGTTGGGGAAGAGCAGGCGGCTCGCGCCGGTCTCGTAGTAGCGGAAGTCATCTGCGTTGACGAAGCCGAAGGACTTTTTGCTCTTGTCGACGATGTAGAGCATGGCCTTCTGGTTGAGGTAGCCGCGAAGGTCCCAGATGATGCGGCGCATCTCGGGGCGGTCATTGCCACTCTCGCGGCGCACGACTTCCCCGCCGACGATGAGCTGCACCTCGGCCTTGGCCTCGGTGCCGCCGCCGACCAGGAAGGTAATGAAGGGGCGCTGGATGATGAAGCCGGTGGACAGCAGGCCGCCGACCGGCTTGTCGCCTTGGGACTTGCCGGCCTTCTCGCCGGCCTTGCCCTGGAAGCGTTCGTAGGTGCCGACCCAATACTTGCCCGCATGCTTGGCGGATCGTTCCTTGTTGCGCGCCTTCACGTTGTCGCCCTGGGTGGGCTGATACTGGAAAGCCTCGCCATCCATCCGCCAGTTCTCCAGGGTGCCCAGCTCGAAATCACTGTTTGGGAAGAGCAACGAACCCGGTGCGCCTTCGGGCGCGACGTCCGCGCCGGCCAGCGCAGATGCGGTGCACATTATCAATGCCGTAATGACTCGCATGATGGAAAGACCCTCTTCGTCGTAACTACGGATTCGCCCACACAAGGGGCGATGATAACAAAATCGGGGGGATGCTAGAAGCGGGGCGGATCTCCCCTTGCGCCGACCGCGCGGGGCGCATAAGATCGGGCGCATGGCAGGCACTACCATTCACGGCATCAACGCCGTTCGCGAAGCGATCCAACGTGGACAGACCGTCAACCGCCTCTATTTCGCGCAGGAATCCCGTGCGCACGGGGTGAAGGGGCTGATCGCGCAGGCGAAGGCGTTGAAACTCCCCTACGACTTCGTGCCGCAGGCGAAGCTCAACGAGCTCACCGGTACACGGGAGCACCAGGGCGTCGCCGCGCAAATCAGCCCGATCGACTATGTGGCGCTGGACGCGCTACTGGAAGGCTGCCCGCCAATCGCGACGCTGCTTGTGCTCGACCAGGTGCAGCACACACGAAACCTCGGCATGATGATCCGCTCCGCGGCGGGCGCGGGCGCGCAAGGCGTGATTCTCGCGGGACGCGGTGGGGCCTTGCTGGACGACACGGTCCTGCGTGCCAGCGCGGGGACCTTGTTGCGAATACCCGTGGCACGGGTCAAAAACCTCTCCCAAGCCTTGCGCACCCTGCGCGACGCAGAGTTCTGGAGCTATGCCCTCGCGGCGGGTGGCGAACAGGACGTCTTCACCATGAATTGGCCCGCGCGGCGCGCGCTCGTGATTGGCAATGAGACCCACGGTATCCGTCCGGGGGTCGCCAAGAACTGTGACGCCACCCTGCGCATCCCGCTGGCGGAAGGCATCGAAAGCCTGAACGCGGCCGTGGCCGCGAGCATCGTCCTCTTTCAGGCGGCGCGCTGACTCGCTGTGTCCATCAGGGACAACCCAACACGCAAGCCGTCATCGTGGGGCCGCACAGCATTGCTCAAATACTCGCAATACCGCGGCACCCGGCATCCGGGACCGGTCGCCGGTGGCACGGTATCCCGCGGCCGCGCAGGATGCTGTGCAGGGCGGCATGCCGCTTCCGGGCACGATGCTCACGAATCGATGCGCTAGGCGCGCTTGACGCGAACCCCGTCCGGGGTGTCTTCGATCACCCAGCCTTCGGCAAGGAGTTCGTCGCGGAGGGCGTCGGACTTGGCGAAGTCCTTGTCACGGCGGGCCTGCTGGCGGGCCATGACGCGATCGGTGACGTCCTGCGGCACCTCATCCTTCGCGGCGGGCGCGAAGACGCCGGTCACGGCATCGAGGCGATCGAGCAGGGCCAATGCATTCTTCGCACCGCTCTCCCCCACGCTGCCGGTGTCGAGTTGCTTGTTCACGTCGCGGATGAAATCGAAGAGCGTGCCGATGGCGCCGGAGATGTTGAGGTCGTCGTCCATGGCGAAGACGAAGCCGTCCTCACATTTCTTACAGGCTTCGGAGAGGTCGTCCCCGTCGCCCCGCACCTCCTCCAGACGGATACGGAAATCCCTGATCCGGCGCAGAGACTGATTTGCGGCTTCGATCGCGTCGAAGGCGAAATTGTTCGGCTGGCGGTAGTGTGTGGCGATAAGCACCCAGCGAATGGCGAGCGCGTCCAGGCCCTTGTCCAGCAGATCGCGCAGGGTATAGAAGTTGCCCAGCGACTTGGACATCTTCTTGCCGTCGACGACGAGGT
>JAUIKJ010000326.1 GCA_030430835.1 Candidatus Hydrogenedentota bacterium | reverse complement strand
TATGCTATCCTCGACACAGGAGGAACGCCGAATGGCCTATGTCGTGACCGAGCCGTGTATCAAGTGCAAGCACACCGACTGCGTGACGCAGTGTCCGGTGATCTGTTTTCATGAGGGCGCGAATTTTCTGGTGATTGATCCGGACGACTGCATTGATTGCGGGGCGTGCGTGGACCCGTGTCCGGTGAATGCGATCTATCCGGCGGAGGCGGTGCCGGCGAAGTGGCAGGACTACATCGCGTTGAACAAGCAGTACGCGCAGGAATGGCCGGAGATTACGCAGAAGAAGGATCCGCTCCCGGAGGCGGGTGACTTCGCGGCGGTGCCGGAGAAGCGGGAGCTCTTCGACACGGCGCCCGGCACGGGCGATGCGGGGTAGCGGGTATCGGCTGAAGGCTCGTTACTTTCTGTGACTAAGAAAGTACCATCCGCGTCAGGACAACCTGAGGGCGTCATTCCCGCGAAGGCGGGAATCCACCAGCGCGGATGATGACAAAGTAACATGCGAATACGTCGTGATCGCGGGATGTACGCCTGCGCCATGTTGTCGCGCACAATTGAACCTTCACATTAAGACGGCTTCTTGTCCCCCTTTGAAGGGGGTGCCCGCAGGGCGGGGGATGTGACGCGCTGGCGATCGCTGCGAAGAGACACGGTAGCCGAGGGTTAACATCCCCCTTGATCCCCCTTCGAAGGGGGACAGGAAGCGGTGCGCCGGAGTATTGTAGGCAGCACACGAACGCGCCCTGAAGCCCCGGGAGACGACGCCATGGCAAACAGCAAGCCCCTCAAGGAACTGCTCGCGGAGCACACCATTCCGGCGGCGCCGGAACTGGTGGTGCGCGAGGGCGGCGGCGCCGTCCGTTGTCTGGCCTGCGGGCATCGTTGCCTGATTCGCGAGGGACGCGCGGGGGTCTGCAAGGTGCGCTTCAATCGCGACGGCGAACTGCGCGCGCCGGGCGGCTATGTCGCCGGGGTGCAGGTGGACCCCATCGAGAAGAAGCCTTTCTTTCATGCCTACCCGGGCAATGACGCGCTCTCCTTCGGCATGCTCGGCTGCGACCTGCATTGCAGCTATTGCCAGAACTGGGTGACGAGCCAGGCGCTGCGCGACGACGACGCGGTGTCACTCCCCCACTTCTGCTCGGCGGAACAACTGGTCCGCATCGCGCGGGACCAGGGCGCGCCGGTGGTCGTGAGCACCTACAACGAACCGCTGATCACGGCGGACTGGGCGGTGCAGGTCTTCACGGCGGCGCGGGCCGCGGGGCTCACCTGCGGCTTCGTAAGCAATGGCAACGCGACGCCCGAGGTGATCGACTTCATCCGTCCCTACGTCGATCTCTACAAGGTCGACCTCAAGAGCTTCCGCGACGCGCACTACCGCAAGCTCGGCTGCAAGTTGGAAACCGTGCTGGAGAGCATCGTCCGTCTGAAGGCAATGCACTTCTGGGTGGAAATTGTCACGCTGATCATTCCGGGCTTCAATGACAGCACGGAAGAACTCGGCGACATGGCCCGCTTCCTCGCGGATATCTCGCCGGACATCCCGTGGCACATCACCGCCTTTCACCCGGACTACAAGATGATGGGCCCGGGCCGCACCCCGGTGGAGACGCTGCTGCAGGCCTATGACCTCGGGCGCGAAGCCGGGCTGCGCTATGTCTATCCCGGCAACCTGCCGGGCCGGGTCGGTGATCGCGAGAGCACCTGGTGTCCCGCGTGCGACGCCCTGCTCATCCGCCGGGAGGGTTTCCGGGTGCTGGAGAACCGGATGCGTGGTGGTGCGTGCCCCGACTGCAAGGCCGCCATCCCCGGCGTGTGGGAGGCATCGCCCCCGGCCCGGAGCCGGGGCACGGGGATTCCACGGGCGCTGCCTCTGTAGCCATTTCCCGTATACACAGCCCATCTCCGGTATCCGGCTGTGCTACACTATCTCATTGACTGGGAGACTGCGCTCGACTAGAGTGCCTAAGATATTCAGTTTCAAGGAAATACGTGATGAGTGAAGCAACGGCCCCGGAGACCCGTATCCCGGGCGAAATCGACCCGAGCATCCCCCCGGCGGCGCGGCGCGAACGCCTGAAAACCACGCACCGGACGATGACGAAGCGCGGTGTGATGTGGCTCGGCCAGACCTGCAACCTGCGCTGCTACTTCTGCTATTTCCTGAACCGGATCGCGGATCACGAGCATCCCGAGCATCCCTTCATGAGTCTGGAGAAATCGAAGGAGATCTGCCGGAAGCTGCGCGAGCACTATGACTGCACCGCCATCGACATTCAGGGCGGCGAGCCGACGATCTATCCCGGCATCCTGGAGCTGATTGCCTACTGCAAGTCCATCGGCATCCACCCCACGCTCATTACCAACGGCCTGCGCCTGAGCAAGCCGGGGGTCGTGGAAGAATTCCGCGATGCGGGCATCCGCGATTTCCTGGTGAGCCTGCACGGCATCGGCGAGATCCACAACGAGACCGTGGTCAAGAAAGGTGCCTATGAAAAGATCATCGGCGCCATCGAGAACATGGTCCAGGCCGGTGTGCCCTTCCGCTTTAACTGCACGATGTCCAAACCCGTGGTGCCGATTCTCCCGAAGATCGCGGAGAAGGCGGTTTACTACGGCGCGGACGCGGTGAACTACATCGCCTTCAATCCCTTCGAAGATCAGGAAACGGGTATCCGCACCTTCGACAACGTGTCGAAGTACATGGACATCAAGCCCTACCTCACCGAGGCCATGGATATCCTCGACGCGAACAACATCGAGTGCAACGTGCGCTACATGCCCATCTGCGTGGCGGAGCCGCGGCACCGGAAGAACTTCTTCAACCTGCAGCAACTCACCTATGACCACCACGAGTGGGACTACCGGAGCTGGCTCTGGACCGGGCAGCAGCCGCAGCGAATGAAGGAAGGTCCCTGCTCCCCCGTCTACCGCGTGGGCCGCGGCGCGCGCCGGATCTATTACTCCGATCCGCACGAACTCGCGAAGCGCTATGCGGAGAGTCCCAAGGTGCGGGCGCTCTTCGCGCTGCAGGGCATGGCCTGCAAGGTACAGCAGGCCGTGCAGGGCAAGGACGCTGTCTGGCGGAAGGAAGCGCAGCTACGCGCCGACGAGGACCTGCACTACCAGTACCACGCCGGTTGCAACGACTGCGCCGCGAAGAACATCTGTGACGGTTTCCATGGCGACTACGCCTCCTTCTTCGGCTCCGGCGAAGCGCAACCCATCACCGATCACGCACCGACCGACGACCCCTGTTACTACGTCAGCGCACAGGAAAAGGTGGTCGAGGAAGAAGACAAGGCCTGGGCCCTCCCGCGCGGCTAAGCAGCGAGGTTAGACTACAACAACCGGCTCGCGGGGACGCTCGCCCGCCCAACCGCCTTCTCGTTCCCAAGCTCCCGCGCGCCTTCTCGTTCCCAAGCTCCCGCTTGGGAACGAAATTGCGTCGCGAAGCTCCGCTTCGCGTCCTTGTTCAAGGAAAACGGAGCTTCCCGTACAAGTCCGTTCCCAAGCAGGAGCTTGGGAACGAGTGCGCGAAATAGGGACTGCCACCTATTTTTTACCCGGCAGCCCCATTGCCTTGCTCACCACGTAGTCCCGAAGGCGATCGGGCATCCAGCGGCCCGCGATGTATTGCGCGGTGACGTCTTTGCCGACGCGGTAGCGGGTGCGGGGTTTCGCGGCGGTGAAGGCGTGGAGCACGCACTTGGCCACTTCTTCCGCGGGAATGGTACGCGTCTCTTCGGTCACGACCACCATCTTG
>JAUIKJ010000325.1 GCA_030430835.1 Candidatus Hydrogenedentota bacterium | reverse complement strand
TCTCGACCTGGTCAGCCCGGACACCGCCCCCCTGGATATGGCCACGCACGCCAGCCTCTGGGGTGATTTTGCGCCGTTGACCAACACGCCGTCCCTCGGGGTTTATCTGAGCCATTACCCCGATACCCTGGAACCGGAGACGGATACCGAGACGACGATCCTTTCCCGCCAGAACAACAAGCTGCGCGTGAGCGTGCCCGAACAGACGGCGCAAAGCGATTGGTATATCTACGCCTCCGCGCTCTCGACGGAAGGTCGGGTCTTCTCGCGTGCCCTGCCTTTTAGCTTCCTGCGTTCCTATATTATCGGGGAAGGTGAAGGGGAAGGCGAAGGCGCTGCCGAAGGGGAAGGCGCTGCCGAAGGGGAAGGCGCTGCCGAAGGGGAAGGCGCTGCCGAAGGGGAAGGCGCTGCCGAAGGGGAAGGCGCTGCCGAAGGGGAAGGCGAAGGTGAGGGTGAAGGTGAAGGTGAAGGCGAAGGTGAAGGCGAAGGTGAAGGAGAAGGTGAAGGTGAGGGTGAAGGTGAAGGCGAAGGTGAAGGTGAAGGTGAAGGTGAAGGTGAAAGCGAAGGCGAAGGCGAAGGTGAAGGCGAAGGTGAAGGCGAAGGCGAAGGCGAAGGTGAAGGTGAAGGTGAAGGAGAGGGCGAAGGTGAAGGTGAAGGAGAGGGTGAAGGTGCATTGTCGGGAACCCATACCGCGGATCAGGATTCGGACAACCGAATCGGTTTGTCGGAGCTGTTGCGGGTGATCCAGTTCTACAATTCGGACGGGCTCAGCTGTGCCCAGCCGCCGTCCTCTACCGAGGACGGGTACCAGCCGGGACCCGGTGTCACCACCTGCCAGCCGCACAACAGTGACTACAACCCGGCCGACTTCCGGATCAGCCTTTCGGAATTGCTTCGGCTAATTCAGTTCTACAATTCCGGGGCCTATTTCTACTGCCCCGACGATGCGACCGAAGACGGCTTTTGTCCCGGTCTGCCACCGCAGGCGGTCTAGCAACGCGCACTGCGGTTCGCCAAATTTTCCGATCTCATGGCATAATTAGGGCTGATTGCCCAAAATCACCGACTATCGGGGGAGAACCGACGATATGAAAAAAGCAGTTGTATGTGGTGCCGGCGGATTTATTGCGAGCCATCTCGTGAAGCGCCTGAAGAAAGAGGGGTATTGGGTCCGCGGCGTGGACCGAAAGCTTCCGGAGTACGCCCCGACCGCGGCCGATGATTTCATGGTCGTCGACCTGTGTGAAGAGGCGAATTGCATCGCCGCGCTCGACATTGATGGTGCGGCGCCGGATGAGGTCTATCAGCTCGCCGCAGACATGGGCGGCATGGGTTTCATCCATTCCGCGGAATGCGAGATCATGCGCAACAGCGCACTGGTCAACATTCACATGATTGACGCGGCAGCGAAGGCGGGGGTCCCCCGCTATTTCTTCTCTTCCTCCGTGTGCATCTACCGCGACATGGAACCCGGCGAAGATGAGATGACCGAAGATGAAGCCTATCCCGCCCTGCCGGACAACGAATACGGCTGGGAGAAGCTCTATGCGGAGCGCATGGCAATGGCCTACGGCCGCCGCTTTGGCACCACCATTCGCATCGCGCGTTTCCAGAATTGCTACGGCCCGGAGGGCACGTGGGACGGCGGACGCGAGAAGGCGCCGGCGGCAATCTGCCGCAAGGTGGCCATGTGCGAAGACGGCGGCACCATTGAGGTCTGGGGTGACGGCAAGGCGATTCGCTCCTATACCTATGTGGACGACATGGTCGACGGTATCTACCGCCTGATGCATTCGGAAATGGAAGGCCCGGCAAACATCGGTTGCCCGGAGTACGTCTCGGTGGATGAGCTGGTCATGGCCACGGCGGAAGCCGCGGGCAAGACCATCCATATCAAGCACATCGACGGCCCCGTGGGCGTGCAGTCGCGCAACTTCAGCAATGAGCGGATCTACAGCGTGGGCTGGAAATCCGAATGGCCGCTGAAGCGCGGCATCGCCGAGACCTACAAGTGGATCGAAGCGCAGGTCCAGGCGCGCGACGCGGGCAAAACCCAAGAACCCGCCACTGCGGGCTAAGATCTCCCCCACACCTTTAGATCATCCCTGCCGGGGCGTGCTGGTCACGCCCCGGTTTCGTTTTGGGCAGCGGCAAGCGCGGCGCGCGCGGCGGCGAAGTCGTCCGGCGGCGGCGCCGTGAAGGACATCCGCTCGCCGGTGACCGGGTGCGTGATGCCCAGTAGCTCGGCATGGAGCGCCTGCCCGTGCAGCGCATGCAGCGCGGCCAACACCGATTCCGGCACGATCCAGTTCTTGAAGTCGGTCACGCCATAGACCGGATCGCCCAGCACGGGGCGCCCCGCAAATCGCAGGTGCACGCGGATCTGGTGCGTGCGGCCGGTCTCCAACTGCAGGGCGACGAGGGAGGCCGGGCCATAGCGTTCGCGAACCTCGAAGTGGGTTACCGCGTGCTTGGCCTGAATTCCGGTAACGGCCATCTTGCTGCGGTCCTTGAGGCTACGGCCGATGCTCGCTTCGATCCGGCCGCTGTCCTCCTTGAAGGCCCCGCGCACGAGCGCAAGATAGCGCCGGTCGAAGCTGTGGTCAGAGGCCTGCTTCGCCAGGTGTGCGAAGGCGGGGGGTGTCTTTGCCACCACCATCACCCCGGAGGTGTCGCGATCGAGCCGGTGCACGATACCCGGGCGCACCGGGTCCATCCCCGCTTCAATCACTTCGGGACACCGGTAGAGCACCGCGTTGACCAGGGTGCCCTCGCGGTGGCCCGGCGCCGGATGAACCACGAGGCCAGGGGGCTTGTTTACGATGAGCAGTGATTCGTCCTCGTGCAGGATTTCCAGCGGAATGTCCTGCGGCTCGGGCGTGGCGGAAGGCGCCGGTGGAATCTCCACGCTCAGCGCATTCCCCTCGGAGAGCGCACGGCCCGGCTTGGTGCAGGGCGCACCGTCGATCGTCACCCGCGCATCCTTGATCAGCTTCTTCACGAAAGAACGCGACGCGTCCTCGATCATCTCAGAGAGAAACACGTCCAGCCGCAGACCCACGTGTTCTTCGGCAACTTCAAGGTGTTCCGTTGTACTGCTGTCTTTCAAGGCAATGCTCCATCGGCAATAGATTTCGGGCGAGCCGCAGTGGCGCCACAAGAGCCGCCCCCGGGAAGTGCGCCGACGCTGTGTCTCCTGTCCGGGCCATGCTGGTTTCGAACACTTTCCCGGCGAATTCCGCACAGGCTGATCCGGGACTAGTCTACCACGCGGCCATCAATCGACCCGAAAGATCTCGCGGAAATGCAACACGGCGCCCATGAAATCGTCGCCCAGGAACCGTGGCAGCCAGGGATCCGCGTCCTCAGGATCCTCGAATTCACCGGCGTGTTCGGATACGGCGCGGGACTGCACCCCGCTCAGCGCTTCCCCCAGCAGCACGGCGGTTGCTGTCCATTGATCGTGGTGTTCTTGCCAGTAGGTGGCTGGCAATTCGAGCAGCGCGGTGAGCAGGTCGCCCGGGTGTTTGGCGGCCTGAAGAAACGCATCGCCCTCGAGTTTCTCCAGCGCGAACACCACACAGACCTCGGTCGCGATGCCCCGCTCCAACAGCCCCATCAACTGTTCTGTGATCGCAGGCTAAAGTTACCGTCATTGTATTTCCAACAACAATCTGTCCGTCTTTAACAACTGGTTTTTGTACAATTGCTCCAACAGATAAGATCGCTGAATTTGGTGGATTTATTATAGAAGTAAACTCTTTAATTCCAAACATTCCTAGGTTTGAAAC
>JAUIKJ010000324.1 GCA_030430835.1 Candidatus Hydrogenedentota bacterium | reverse complement strand
CCAGCCGTCGAACTACCGGGCGATGGCGCTGGCGGTGGCCCAATTGCCAGTGACGCCGGACTTTCTGCTGATTGACGGCTTCACGATCCAGGGCGTGACCCAACCGCAACTGCGAATAGTGAAGGGCGATCAGCGCTCGCTTTCCATCGCGGCGGTGAGTATCATAGCCAAAGTCACCCGAGATCGAATCATGTACGAACTCGATAAAACCTTTCCCGGCTACGGTTTCGCGAAGCACAAGGGCTATGGTACGCGCGCGCACCTCAATGCGTTGGCGGCGTTGGGTCCCTGCCCCGCGCACCGCCGCAGTTATGCGCCCCTTGCCCAGATCGCGGAAACGCGCCCGCTATTTGAGTAGAGATCGGCAGTACCCCATGCGCGCTTTACGGACCAGTATGATTGCCACCCTGCTCATCGCCGCGGCCTCCGGCTGCGTGACGGCTGCCGGCCCCGAGTTTGTCAACGACCAATGGCGCGCGAAGCCCGGCGACACCACGCCCCAGGCCGAGGCCTACGCCCACTTCCTGAGTGCGCTGCTGCTGGAGCGGCAGGGCCGCCACGACGAGGCCCTCGAAGAAATGTCGCAGGTGCCGGAACTGGACCCCGGCGCGCTCACGCCGACGCTGCGAATGATCCGCGCGCACCTGCGCCGGCGGGACTATGACGCCGCGCTCGAGATGGCGCAGCAGGCCCTGGACCAAAGCCCCGAACGATCCAACCTGTGGATCATCACCGGCGAGATCTACCACCAGCTCAAGCGCTACGACGAGGCCATCGCCGCGTTCAGCAAGGCCATCGAACTGAACCCGGACAACGTGATGGGTTACGGCGCACTGGTCGAGCTGCAGGAGAGCACGAACGATCTCATTGCGGCAATCGATATCTATCACCGCCTCATTGAACTGACGCCAGACAACGCGGGGCTGCACTATTCGCTCGGGCTGAATCTCGCGCGGACGAGCGACACCGACGGCGCGATCCTCGCCTTCGCCCGCGCCATCGAACTGGAGCCGAACCTGAGCCGGGCGCGCTATCTGCTCGGTGCGTTGCTCCTCGAACAGGATCGCAACAAGGAAGCGATCGAGATGCTTGCGGGCTACCTCAAGCGCCGCCCGAACGACACCAAGGCCGCGGAAAACCTCGCCGGCGCACTCGTTCGTGAAGCGCGCTACGCCGAAGGGATGGCCGTCATCGGCAAGCTGATTAACAGCCGCGACGCCGGCCCGGAACACCACCTCTTCGCAATGTATGCACTCCTCCGAGAGGGCAAGCCGGGCGACGCCGAGCGGGTCGCCCCGCCCGGGGGCGCGCCCTACCTCGGCACCCTGATGACCGCCATCGCACGCAAGGACAGCGGCCAACCCTACCAATCGCTGGTGGATTCACTGGACGGGTTCGGGGGCGACCTCGATGCCGAATGCGACAGCTACCTCGGCGACCTGCTGTATACCTTCGACAATGATCAGTTCGGTACGTGGTTCGTGGACGAACTCGACCGCTTCCGTAACTCGGCCCGGCCCTCCTACACACTGGACTTCATTCAGGCGCGTACCCGCATGTTCCTCGGTGAGTACGAGGCCGCCGCCGCCCTGTTCACCCCCCTGCTCAAGGGCGACGCGAGCGATGCCCTGCTGCACTATCACCTCTCGATTTGTTACGAGGAACTCGATCGCTTCGACGACACGGAGGCGGCGCTTGTGGCCTATCTTGAACTCGTGCCGGACGATCCCGAGATTCAGAATTTCCTCGGCTATCTCTATGCCGAGCACGGCGTAGAGCTCGACCGCGCGGAAGAACTCTTGAACGCCGCGCTCGCAAGTGAGCCAGAGAACCCCTTCTTCCTTGACAGCCTCGGCTGGATCTACTACAAGCGTGGTGACGGCCCCAAGGCCGTTGAGCTCATCCAGCGCGCCATTTACGGCATGGAATCCGACGACGCCGTACTGCGCGATCATCTCGGCGATGCCTATCTCATGATCGGCGACGTGGAGCGCGCCGTGGCCGAGTGGGAACGCGCACAGCGACTGGATCCTACGCTGGAAGGCGTCGTGGAAAAGATCAAGGCACACGGCGGAAACACCGCTTCCTAGACCGAAGGGCGGCTACCCGCGCTCCTGCGCGCGGGCGCGCATCACGCCGATGGTCTCTCGTATCAGCCCTTCAGCCATCTCACGGTCACCGCAGATCGGCTTCAAGTCCTTGCCCTCGCCGAGCAGGGCGAAGTCGCTATCGGTTTCGGCACGGACCACGATCGTGATGCCCGGGTTTAATCCGCGGGCGCTGTCCACGATCTGCCGCAGGTTCGGCTCCGCCGGCAGGGCGATGACCAGCACCGCCGCGCGCGCGACGTGTGCCTGCGCGAGGGGCATCGGCGAGGCTGCATCCCCAAGCACCGCTGCAGCGCCCTCGTCGCGCAACTGCTGCACAACCTCGCGATCGCGATCCACAATGATACAGGGGATCTTCCGCGCTTCCAGGGCTTCACGCACCCAGGTGCCTACGCGCCCATACCCCACCAGCACCACCTGCTGTGAAAGCAGCCATTCATCCACGCTCACCGGCAACACCGAAAGCTCGGCATCGAAACCCGGGATATTGGCGGCATGCCGTGGCGGCGCGAGGATCTGCTCCACGGCGGCGCGCAACGATTCGCCCTCGCCGAAGAGGAGCAGGGTGTCATAGGCCTCGATACGCGTCTTGCCGCGCGGGATGACATAGCGCTCACCCCGGCCGATCAGCAGGATGATGACCTCCTCCGGCAGCACCAGATCGACGACCCGGCTGCCGACGGTCGCTGTGTCCGGAAGCACCTGGACCTCCCGCGTATCGCCCTGGGTGTAGCCGCGTCGTTCCACTTCCACGCGAAATGCCGACTGCGGTGCGGCCGGTGCATCCACCCGCAGCCAGCGTGCCACACTATTCAGCAACGATCCCTGCACCACCACAGAGGTGAGCACGATGAAAAAGACCACATTAAAGACCAGCGCCGAATTTTCATAGCCCGCCATGAGTGGGAAGGTTGCCAGCACAATCGGAACGGCGCCACGAAGGCCCGTCCACGCGACCAGCGCCTTTTCGTTGCGATCGAAGGGGGCACGCCACAGCGTAATCCAGACTGCGGCCGGACGCGCCACCACAATGAGAAACGCCGAAATCATCAATGCCCCCAGGGCAACCCCCGGCAGCTGACTCGGGAAAACCAGCAGGCCCAGCACCACGAACATCAGGATCTGCATGAGCCAAGCCATACCGTCGTGAAAGCGCACCACGGCGCGCTTGTGCGTAAAATCCGCGCGGTTGAGCCAGACGCCGCAGAGGTAGACCGCCAGGAAGCCGTTGCCCTGCAGCAACTCCGCGAATCCAAAGGTGATCAGCATCAGGCTCAGGCTGAGCACGGGGTAGAGCCCCTCCTGATCCAGGCGGACCCGGTTGAAGATTGCCCGCGCCACCGTGCCCATTATCAGCCCAATGGCACACCCGGCCACCATGTTCAGTGCGAAGAGCGGTAGCAGCGTCGGCCACTGAAACTCGGGGATCGTCAGAAACTGGGTCAGGCCCAGCGTCAGGAATATGGCCACCGGATCGTTGCTGCCGGACTCCAACTCCAGCAACGACTT
Source organism: Candidatus Hydrogenedentota bacterium (assembly GCA_030430835.1). Lineage (GTDB taxonomy): Bacteria > Hydrogenedentota > Hydrogenedentia > Hydrogenedentales > JAEUWI01 > JAUIKJ01. The sequence continues at coordinate 183 of JAUIKJ010000324.1, read as the reverse complement.
CAGATTTCCCTTGAGCCCGATCCCCCGGCCGCGCAGCAGTGAGAAGACTGCCGCGGCGTCGGTGGAGGATATAATCGCGCCGATCAGAAAAGCCGTCGATGGCGCATAGCCGAGGACGCGCCAGATAAACAGCCCCACCAGCCCCGCGGTCAGCAGAACACCCACGGTCGAAAGCAGCAAGCC
>JAUIKJ010000323.1 GCA_030430835.1 Candidatus Hydrogenedentota bacterium | reverse complement strand
GCTTCCATTCCCAAGCTGGTGCTGACCGGCCCCGATGCCTGGGCCGACATGCCCGAGTTCAACGACAAGCTCAACGAATTGCACGACAGCCACGCCATTGAATGGGTAGGATATGTGGATCGTCTGGACATGCCCGCGCTCTACAACCAGTGCGAACTCTTTGTCTACCCCTCGTATTTCGAGGGCTACGGCATGCCCGTCGCCGAGGCCATGGCGTCCGGCGCTCCGGTGGCCTGTGGCGACCGCACGTCCCTGCCGGAAGTCGCCGGGGATGCGGCAGTCTATTTCGATCCCTTTGATGTCGAGGCCATTGCGGACGCCATCCGCACGACGCTGGGGGATTCCGCGCTGCGGGACCGCCTGCGGAGCCAGTCCGAAGTGCGCGCCAAGACCTTTCTGTCCTGGGATGCCGTGGCCGAACGCTACCTCGAGTTACTGAAGCCCTGGTTGGATTCATGAAGCAGGCCCCCGTGCAGGCGCTCATCCGGATGGATCGGGTACTCCTGGTTGCCATGAACGGCGCGCATTTCCCGAATGCCGCGGTGGCACTGCGGGAGCTGGGGTTTCAGGGCGCGTTGCGTGTACTCGCGCCCGGGAACTGGCGCCCCATCATCGAGGGAAAGTGCGATCGCCACGTGCCTTTGCCGCCCGCCGAGGCGCCCACCGCAAAGCGGGCCGCCGCACTCGCCCGTGCGCTCGCCGCCCACCATGGCTGGGCACAGGCAATCATCTGGATTGAACCGGCCGCACTATCGCGCAAGCTCTTCCTTCGCGCGCTACGCCTCCGCCGCCCCGTCTATTCCTTCTACGACGGCCACCTCAAGCCCTACCCCGCTGCGGGCAAACGGACGCCGCCCGGCATACAACACGTCGGCGGGCGCGAGCGCGAGCTCGCCTTGGAATATCTGCGGCCGCAGCTTCAGCGCCGTGGTCGTGATACGGCCAGCATGCGCGTGGGCGTCGATGGCGACGGCATCCAACTGCGCGAGGCCACCGGCATCCAGTGGTACCGACGCCATCTCTTCGCCGCGCTTTGCGATGAAGCGCTCGATGTCGACCTGCGGGTGACCTATCCGCTGCCCGAAGTGCGCAACGCCTGGGAACTGCCCTGGAACCGGCAGCTCTGCACGGTCCCCGCGACCCTGCGCAGCTATCGCCCCACCGACCTCGCCAAGCGCTATCCCATCGAGGCGATTACCGGCCCCATCGATCTCTTCCACCAGACCTTCTTCGAACCGCCGCAGTACTTCTATCCCAAGTCGGTCGCCACGCTCTATGACGCAATGCCACTGGTCGTGCCGGAGACCTATCCTGAGCGGATTCTCAAGGCCTACGAGCGCATCCTGCCCTGGTGGCGTGAGGAGTGCGATCATCTCATTTGTATCTCCGAGGCGACCCGGCGCGACGCCATCGAACGGATGAAGATCCCGGAAGAGAAACTCAGCGTCATCTATCCCGGCAAGCACCCGCACTTCCACCGCCGCGATGCGGCCGAGGTCGATGACGTGCTCCGCCGCTACGGCATCCGCGCGCCCTACTTCCTCGCGCTCGGGTCGCTGGTGCCGCACAAGAACCTGCATCGCCTCGCCGAGGCCTTCACCAAGGTCAAACAACAACTCGGCATCCCGCACCAGCTCGTGCTGGTGGGGCGGCCCGGCTGGAAGGTCGACCAGGTTTTCGGCCCGATGGCCGGCCAACTGGACTTTAGGGACATCGTGTTCACCGGTTACCTCGACTACGCCGACGTGCCCGCGCTCTACAGTGGCGCCGCCGCCTACTGTCACCCCGCGCTCTACGAGGGCTATGGCCTGCCCGTGCAGGAAGCCATGTGCTGCGGCTGTCCCGTGCTCCTGTCGAATTCAAGCTCATTGCCCGAGGTCGCCGGCGACGCCGGCCTCTATTGGGACCCGAAAGATACCGACGACATGACGCGCGTGTTGACGCGCTTCTGCGATGATGCATCGTTGCAGGATGCGCTGCGCAGGAAATCGGCCGCACAGGCCGAGACCTTCCCGGATTGGCGCACCATCGCCGAGGCGCACCGCGCGGTCTATGCCCGCGTACTCGGCCGGGAATGACCACGAATGCAGGAGACAATGGAATGAGTGACACAACGATCCGCCTGGGACTCCTCGTGGACGAGAAGTGGTACACGGACTTCTTCGTGAAGCTGGGCAACCTGCTCCAGGGCGCGGGCGACGTGCAGCCGACTTTGTTCATGTGCCGCGAATCCGCACCGGACCCCGAATGCGACATCCCCTTCGTGCGCTTCAAGGAGGAGACCGGCCAGCAACCAAGGGAAAACTATGACTGGCACCACATCACCGGTTACGAGCGCTTCCTCGCGAACAAGGACGACTACTTCAAGGACCGCTGGGACGCCGTCGCGCGCAGTCTGACCGCGCAGGCCGAAGACTACTTCGACGCCAACCCCGTCGACTGCATCGTGCTCTGGTCCGGCACCCGCATGAACCTGCGCGCCGTCGCCGCCGTCGCGCGCAAGCGCGGCATCGCCGTCGTCACGCTGGAGACGCCCTACTTCCAGAAGCTGCCCGAGCCCCCCGAGACCGACTACGTCATGGACCTGCACCGCATGAAGAACAAGGTGCTCATCTGGGACACGGTCGAAGCGCCGCAGTGCGGCCCCTCACAGCTCTCCCGCGACTGGATGCAGGCAGAGACCCGGCCCAATTTACAGGCCTTCTTCGACAAGCTCCACCGCGAACGGATCTCGAAGTATTCCCAGGAAGACATCAAGCGCTTTCTCTCCGGCAAGGCCGATGCCAAGGTCGATGCGTCCGACGTGCCCGATGTCGCAACCGAACTCTTCAAGCCGCCGGACATGCGGGCCCTGCTCGTGCTCGGACAGGTCAGCCACGACAGCGCGCGCTACTTCGGCAACCATCTCATCGACGACTGGCGCGAACTGGGCCTCGAACTCGCCAAGCGCCTGCCCACCGGCTGGATTCTCTGGTTCAAGGGCCACCCCATGGATCGCGCCTACGCTACCGGCACCGCCGATTTCGCCCGGGAACTCCACGAGATCAACCCGCGCTGCCGCGTGCTGCCCACGACCATGGACATCCACACCTGCTACCAGCACTGCGACGCCGTCGCCTGTGTGAACTCGACCTCGACCATCGAGGCCGCCACCTACAAGATCCCGGTCCTCAACTTCGGCTCCGCATCCTTCACCGAGATCGGTATGAGCTATCGCCTCCACAGTCTCGACGAGATCGCGCCCCGCCTCAATGCGCTCCCTGAAACCATGCCCGCCGAGCAGATCGCCATCCGCGATCACTACCTGAGCTACGTGCTCTATGACTACCTGATCCCCGTCGGCTCGCCCAAGAAAGCCCTCGCGCGGATTCGGCAGGCCATCGAGGAAGCGCGCAACCCCGGTGCCGCGCCCGCCCTCGAGGTCGACCGCGACAGCGGTACCCCCGATCCCGGCAGCCCGCGCCCCGGCGCGCCCGCCGCCGACACCCGGCCCGAGCACACCCGGCTCATGCTCCTCAGCCTGCCCAAGGCCGGCACCTACCTCGCCGCGGAATACCTCGCCAACCTCGGCCTGCGGCACACGCACCGGCACTATTCGCTGGACTACATGGACGCCTACGACCCCGAAGACCTCGCCGCCGGCCGCGAGAACCCCGAGGCCTTCCGCATCCAGGCGCCCATCGAGAATACCCTGCGCCTCATTCACCCCGGAGAATTCGGCGTCGGCCACCTGCCCTGTACCCCGCGTACCGTCGGCGCGCTGCGCGGCTTTCGCCTCATCCTCTGCGTGCGCGACCCGCGCGGCATCC
>JAUIKJ010000322.1 GCA_030430835.1 Candidatus Hydrogenedentota bacterium | reverse complement strand
TGAAGGTCTACGAGGTCTTCCTCAAGAAGGCGGGCAAGGACGAGTTCCGCCACGCCGGCTCGCTCGAGGCACCCGACGACGAGATGGCGATCATGTGCTTCTACAACTTCATGGAGTACGTCGATGATCCTGTCCTTCGGAACATGATCGGCTTCTCATTCTATACGCATTACATCCTCGAAGAACCGGAGATGAACCCCTTCTTCAATTTTGCCTACGCGGCCCACGGGATGAATGCCACCTACAAGGATCCCTGGGGCAACCGTCCGATTGTCCCCTGGGACGGCTGGCTTACGGATTCGATGGACACCCTTATCGGCTTTCCGCTGGATCGCTTTGATTGGCCGTTGAAGAACAGCCACCGCCTCGATCTCGTCATGCTTCGCCGCCAGGATGCGGGGCCGCCCATGGATGAAGCACGTACCGGTCGCGGCTACCGGATCAACGGCAAGGTACTGCCCATCGAGAACCGTCACTTCAACCACTGGAACAATGACCCGTGGCGTCTTGATTATGGCGGCAGCGGGCACACCCTGGGCAGTGGCGTCGTCTATCTGCTGCCGTATTACATGGGCCTCTACTACGGCTTCATCGACGAACAGTCTTAGAGAAGCCAATGCGGGCGGGTGTCCCGACGAAGCGGTGTCGAGTTCTTTCCGAATTCGAAGCGCTTTGAGGGGGTGCCCGCCCGCTTTTTTCGTTTGTGGACGGATTCGCCCATGCGCGCGGAATGGCCTATAATGGGCTTTGAAACTGCGCAGGCGCGTGGAGGAGTATTGAATCATGGCTGTAAACGACACCGCACCCATGGGCTACGAGACGCACGTGGTCTTCAATCAGGCCACCCCGCTGGAAAACTACAATGCGTTCACGGAAGACGCCGCGCTGGCCGAAGGCGCGCTGCGCTCGGGCGCCGGTTGGGCCGAAGGGGAGTTGAAGGCTTTCGGCGCGCTCACCGGGCGCGCGGACGTTATCAAGCTGGGCGAACTCGCCAACAAATACCCGCCGGAGTTGAAGACCCACGACCGATTCGGTTTTCGCGTCGACGACGTGGAGTTCCATCCCGCCTGGCATGAACTGATGCGGCTCTCCGTGGAGAATCAGGTTCACGCCCAGCCCTGGAACGACGAACAGGCCGGCGCACATGTGGCCCGCGTCGCCAAGCACTACCTCATGACCCAGGTCGAAGCGGGGCACCTCTGCCCGATTACGATGACCTTCGCCGTGGTGCCGGCCTTGCGCGCACAGCGGGAGGTGGCCGAGGAATGGGTGCCGCGCGTGACTTCCACGCAGTATGATCCGCGCATGCAACCTGCACCGGACAAGACCGGCTGCATCATGGGCATGGCCATGACCGAGAAGCAGGGCGGATCCGATGTGCGCGCCAACACGACGCGCGCCGAGGCCATCGGCCCCGAGGGCCCCGGGCACGAGTACCTGCTGTGCGGCCACAAGTGGTTTTGCAGCGCGCCAACCTCCGACGCCTTCCTCACCCTGGCCCAGACGGAAAAAGGTCTGAGCTGCTTTCTTGTGCCGCGCTGGCTGCCGGACGGCACCCGCAACAATTTCCGAATTCAACGCCTGAAGAATAAGTTGGGCAACCGCTCGAATGCTTCTAGCGAGATCGAGTATGACCGCACCTGGGCGCAGATGGTCGGCGGAGAAGGCCGTGGTGTGCCCACCATCATCGAGATGGTGAACCATACCCGCCTCGATTGTGTGGTCGGGTCTGCGGCGCTCATGCGTCAGGGGGTGGCCCAGGCACTGCACCACACCCATGGCCGCGCCGCCTTTGGCAAGTTGCTCAAGGATCAACCACTGATGAAGAACGTGCTCGCCGACCTCGCGCTCGAGAGCGAGGCCGCCACAGCGTTGATGCTGCGGCTCGCGCGGGGATACGATGAGGTGCGCCGCGACGAGTCGGCCCGCGCCTTTGTCCGCATCGCCACGGCCATCGGAAAGTACTGGATCTGCAAGCGTGGCCCGGGCGTGGTCTACGAATCCCTCGAGTGCCACGGTGGCGCGGGCTACGTCGAAGAGTCCATCATGCCGCGCCTCTATCGGGAGATCCCGCTGGCATCCATTTGGGAAGGGTCCGGCAATGTTATGTGCCTCGACGTGCTTCGGGCCATGGGCAACGAGCCAGAGACCATCCCGGCGCTGCTCGCCGAACTGGATGCCGCCAAGGGGGCGAACCGCCACTATGATGCGCATCTGGAGGGTATCCACGCGGCGCTCGCGAATCTGGAGGATGTGCAGACCCGCGCGCGCCGGATCGTGGAGAAGCTGGCCCTGGCGCTTCAGGCGTCTGAGCTCTTGCAGCATGCGCCTGAGTTCGTCGCCGAGGCCTTCTGTGCCGCGCGCCTGGGCGGAGATGCCGGCCAGGTCTACGGCACGCTGCCCGCCGGCACGGCCTTCGAGCGTATCATCGGCCGCGCCGCCCCCCTCGTGCACTGATGGGGGAGAAGGGTTCCTGCTGTACGCCCGGGCGCGACGGTGCCGCCACAGGCGCCGCACCGCTCTTCAGGCGCGCTCCCGCCACGGCCCTGAACACCCGGGGCATGAAGCGCTTGGCGGGGGGTGTGTTTCGTATGGGCACCGAAGACAGCGACGGTTTTCCCGCCGACGGTGAAGGACCCGTGCGGGAGGTGACCCTGTCGCCCTTTTTTATCGATGCGACAAGCGTGACGAACAAGCAGTTCGCGAAGTTCGTCAAGGAGACGGGCTACAAGACCGAGGCGGAGCGGCTGAAGAACTCCTTTGTGTTCTACCTGTTGGCGCCGAAGGAGATGGAGCGCCGGATGCATCGGCGTGTTCTGGGCTGCGAGTGGTGGCTCAATGTGCCGGGTGCCTGCTGGAAGCATCCGGAAGGCAGGGATACCCACATTCGCGACCGGATGGACCATCCGGTCACGCATGTGTCGTGGAACGATGCACTGGCCTATTGCGAATGGGCCGGCAAGCGCCTGCCTACGGAGGCGGAATATGAGTACGCCGCGCGCGGTGGCCTGGTGCAGCAGAAATACGCCTGGGGCGATGAACTGCATCCTAACGGCGAACACCGCTGCAATATCTGGCAGGGCGCGTTCCCGGATCACAATACCCTGGAGGACGGCTACCTCGGGACCTCGCCGGTGCGCGCGTTTCCGGCCAATGGCTACGGGCTCCACGACATGGCCGGCAACGTCTGGGAATGGTGCTGGGACGCCTGGAGCCCTGACTTTCACCACAATGGCCCGCGCGAAAACCCGGCCGGTCCCCCCGCCGGTGACGCCCGCGTGATTCGTGGGGGTTCTTATCTCTGCCACGACAGCTACTGCAACCGCTACCGCGTGGCCGCGCGCACGAGCAACACCCCGGACAGTTCCACCGGTAACCTCGGCTTTCGCTGCGTGGTGGATACAGCATGATGCGCGACTACGACGCCGAACTGGCGCGCCTGCGCGAAGCGGGCCTGGAACGGTCGCTCCGCGAACTGAGCGGCACCGGCGCGCATATCGCGATCGACGGGCGGCAAGCACTTAATTTTTCCAGCAATGACTATCTCGATCTCGCCAATGACCGGCGCGTCAAGAGCGCGGCGAAGGACGCTGTCGATGGCTATGGCTGCGGTGCCACGGCATCGCGCCTGATGACCGGCCACCTCACGCTACATGCGGAGCTCGAGCGCGCGCTGGCGGCCTTGACGCGGCAGGAAACAGCGCTCTTGTTTCCGAGTGGTTTTCAGACGAATGTGGCGCTGTTGTCGGCGCTGGCCAAACGCGGCGACACGATCTATTCTGATGAATTGAACCACGCGAGCATCATCGATGGGGCGCGG